>CALDEP010000443.1 GCA_937942475.1 uncultured Aureispira sp. | reverse complement strand
CATCGTTTTGTTTTTTGTCATTCTAGCCAAGGGAATACACTACTATATAATTAATCACCAGGGTATATACAAGGTATCTCGATCATAAGCCAAATATGTAAAAATTCCATAGCCGCCCACTATATTAGAAGCAATGGCAGTAGGTTCAACAAAGGGATTCAAATTCGCATCCTGAGCCGTTCTTGTTGTTTCCAGGTAATTATAATAAGCCTCATTGATGTGGTAAATCGTTCCGATCAAAGTATCTGTTCTATAAAACTGATAATCACTGGTATGTCCCACCTCTCCTGTTGTAAACAAAGCTTGGTCGTATAAAACTTGATCAAAATAAGGATTCGTTGCGACATAGTTTAAAAAAGCATTATTATCTCTTTTAAACAAAGAAGTTTTATGCAGCGTCATTCTATAATAATCCAAGGTACTTAAATCATCTACACAAGCCAACAGGCAATAAAAAACACTATCTTGATTAGATTCTGTTTGAAAAGTAGTAATAGGAACAACAGAAATAGCGCTCGTTGTTGCTCTAATGTAGCGATCGTTTAAAGTATCCCAGACCTCTAATACAAAGTCATTATTCAAACCAGCTGGGCAAATTGTATTGGAACCATAATTAAAAAAACGGGTAGAATCTGAGTTCCAAAAGGGCATAATACTACTACAGCCACTGCCACTGTAAGGCGCTTCTCTCAAGGTGTCCTTTAGTCCATTTTGAGTCAATACGACTAGAGAATTTCTTACAAAAGGGCAAATATTCGTTATATCAAAATAGTTTTTGGTCTCTGTCAACATTAGCTGATAAGGTTTTCCTGCTTCAATATAGCATTCCACTACTAGCTGATTATCAGAATCATCAAACTCTATATCAATTGTATTTTCTAACTTCTGACAAGCTGAAAATAATGTTAGCAAGATTGCAACGACAACAAATACTTTATTTATTCTTATCATATAACTACCATTTAAAATTCCATGTAATACTTGGAATAATTGGAAACAAAGAGACTATTTTCGCTTGAAACTTTTCTGGAATTTGAGCCGTATTAGCCCCTGCTGAACCATCCTCATAAACAGCATCTATATACAGAAAAAAAGCATTTCGTCGGTCATATACATTATAAATACTTAAGGTTAAATCACTTTGAAAACGGTCTCTTTTTAATGGGAACAATTCCAAGACCAATCCAATATCCAAACGATGATAAGCTGGCATTTGAAAACCACCACGTTTCTCGTAAATTGGTATAAATTGAAATAGATTTGTTGCTGTAAGATCCATTTGAATGTATCGTTTGGTTGGCAAAGAAACCGCTGTTCCTGTTCCATAAACCCAAGAAGCACTTAAAGTCAATGGAAATTTAGGCTTCGTCCAAGGAATATCCCAGGTAACTACGGCAGATAAATCATGCCTGCGATCTTGTTGGGGATGATAAGGTGCTCCTCCATTTATTTGATCAAATTTTCGCCAAGTCCAAGACAAGGTATAGCCAATCCAGCCTCTTAGATTTCCATGTTTCTTTTCAAGGTAAATTTCGCCTCCATAACTATAGCCTCTTCCAAATAAAAATTCATCTTCTAAATTACTATTAACAAATAGTTTTGCGCCATCTTTAAAATCAATTTGATTGTGCAACCACTTGTAATAGCCTTCTACATTAATAAAAAAATCTTTTCCTAAAGCAACAGAAACACTTGCTGCCACTAAGTCAGACGCTTGTGGCTTCACCTTTCGGCTAGAGGGATACCAAGTACTGGTGGGAAGTGTTGCTCCTGAAGTAGATACCAAGTGAAGGAATTGGTTCATTCTTGCATAGGATGCTTTCAAAGCAACTCGTTTGTGTACCTTATAATTGATCGCTAATCGAGGTTCTATACTAGGATAAAATGTTTCATTATTATAAAAAGAACTTAATCGAACGCCCAATAAAATACTAAGTCGATTACTAATTTTCCAATCATCTGAACCATACAAGGCAAATTCCCCCGCATGAAACAAAGCCCCTCCATTCAAATCAATTCCTGAGGGAGCTATAGCTCTGAATTGTCCGACCGAAAATCTGTGATAAATTGCATTCCCTCCAAACCGAATTTCATGCTTAGGCAAAGGCAAGCAAGTAAAGTCCGTTTTGAGGCTAAGATCACGAACACCAGAACCTATTGAAACATCAATATCTCCTAGTTTGCTTTTTATATTATAAATGTAATCTGAAAACGTAAAAGAGGTGTTCACAAAAAGCTTGGGAGAAATAATCCTATTCCAACGCAATGTTCCTGCAATATTCCCCCAATTCAAATTAAAATCAATCTGAGCGCCCCTAAACGAAAAAGCATCTCTGCCCATATAAGCACTAAAAAAAATACGGTCTTTAGGGCTTATATCATAATTCAATTTTACATTAAAATCGTAAAAAAAATAATCGGGAATATTCAACCAATCAGCATTGTTTTTATTCGATTCATTTAATAATGAAGTCAATAAATTGACATAAGAACTTCGAGCCGAAACAATAAAAGCGCCTTTATTTTTTTTAAGCGGTCCCTCTACCGTTAAGCGAGCAGCTGTTATCCCTATCCCTCCTAAAATTTGTATTTTTTTGCGATTCCCTTCTCTTGTTCTAATGTCTATAACCGAAGAAAGTTTGCTACCAAACTGAGCAGGAAAACCTGCTTTATATAAGGTTACATTCTTAACAATATCCGCATTAAAGGTGCTAAATAAACCTAGTAAATGACTGGGGTTATAAATAGTTGCTTCGTCTAATAAAAAGAGGTTTTGATCCGCTCCTCCTCCTCGGACATAAATCCCAGAAGCCCCCTCTACGCCTGACTGCACACCAGGTTTCAGTTCTAATAATTTGATAAGGTCTACCTCCCCAAATAGCGCCACAATTTTCTTTCCTTCTTTTGTCGTTATTTCTTCCACCCCCATTTGGGTGTCATTGATTCTATCCATATTAGAACCTGTTGTAACAACAATTTCTTTCATTTGAACGACTTCGAGGAGTTCTACATTTCGTGTTAAGTCCTTTTGCAATTGAATGCTATCTACAAACGTTTTGTATCCAATAAAGGAGATCGTCAAAAGGCAACTGTCTTTTTGTTTTGGGATGGATAAAGAATAAAATCCATACGCATTGGTTAAGGTTCCAAATGTTCCTCCATTAACATAAACACTGGCTCCAATTAATGTTTCGCCACTTTCTGAATCTTTAACAACACCACTAAGGGTATAATTATTTATTTGCCCCAATAAACTGTTGGTCATAAATAGCAAAAGAAAAAGAAGGGCTTTGGGGATAAAATTCACAATATTAAAGGCGTTTCACAAGGGTTTAGGTAATAGCGTATTAGCATGAAGACCAAAAGCATTAACACCTCCGTTTTATAGTAACAAGGCATTAATGCTTTTGGTTAATAATCTGCTCTTCTATAGATTAGTTGGAAGCCAAGGCTTATCTAGGCCAAGCTCCTGTAAATTCAACGACAACTAGTTCTAATCTATCTAGAAAGTCATTGTAATACGTTTCTACATTTTCACTGGTCTCGTCTTTATAAACAATGATTAAATCCGTGTATCCTTGAAAATCTTTAGCGTAATCTAGATTTGCTATTTCAGTATCTTTATAGAAAATGTCTGCATCAAATAGAGCGTTAACTTGCGTATTTGTTGGATTGAAAAGAGAACGTGCTGTTTCAAAGTCAGCAGTAAATGGCATTTTGAAGTCGCCAAAAGTAAATTCTCCTGAAGCACTTTCGCAGTCGTTAAAATAGTCTAAGCTTTGGTAATTTGCATTTTTATAAACCAAATCAGCCACTAATGAGAATTTTTCTTCTCCATTATTTTTCGCTACTAATACAACATTTACTTCTGCTGGTGCTGTTCTAGTTCCTTTAATTTCAAAAACATAAGGAGCTAATTTAAGCTCTAGTTCAAAACTTACTGGTATTTGAAAAGAAGTATTATCATAATCAGCAGAGATAAGTTTTGCTGAGATACATTCCTCGTTGTTAATTTGTGCTGCTGCGAAAAAAGAAGTTGGCAACCAATATTGGTAACTATTATACATCACCATTTCATCGTTGTAATAATCGGCTGTAGCAATCACTGTATTTGAAGTAGCGCCCATTCTTTCAGGAAATTCTACTACAATTTTGCTCGTTGGGCTACTTGTAGCCGTCCAAGTTTGTGAATTGATGTTCCAAGTATGTGTGCCTACATGACTTCCAAAATCAAATTTACTAGTCTGGTAAGTAGTAATATTTAAGTGTGTTTTTAATGTATTATAAATTAAATCTACCCAGTTTGAATTTAAGGCACTTCCTTGATCCATGTTTAGAAAGTCATCAAAAGCTTGAGCTGCACAACCACCTTTTAAGGCTTGTGCTTCCGTAATCACATCACTAAATAGGTTTTCAATATTCTCTTTGTCTTCTTCAACAGTTGTTTCAACGGTATCATTTTTATCAGTACAGTTACTAAAAAAAATAGCTACAAAAGCTAAAGCAAATACAAAATTAAGCTTAAAGTTAAACATCTTGTGTTTTGGGTTTTAAATGAAAAAAAATACAATCTATGTATATTATTATTGGAAAATAAGGTGCTAATTATTACTAGTAAACGACTTTATTACTTTCAAAGCGTAAAGATATGCTTTTTTTATAAAAAAAAATGATTCATTAACAAAATTAACATATATGAGCCCAAAAAAACATACTTAATTCTTTATTCTGATCCTTTACTCCTATTCATAAAAATGCAAGAGTAGAAAAATTCTACTCTTGCATTTAGTAATCTACAACCTACACTTAATTTATTTTTTAAGCACTTTTATGCTTGTAAAATCTCCTTCGTCTGTTCTTATTTCCAAAAGATAAACACCACTAGTTCCTTCAATATTAAAATCTATTTGATCGGTCGATCTAAACGATTTACTTGAAAGTGTTTGTCCTGTAACATTCATTACTTTAATCGTTACTTCATTAAAAATTTGTCCTAACTCGATGCTTAAATTTCCAGAAGTTGGATTTGGAAATAAGCTTAGCATTTTAGTTAGCTTATTGTTTTTAATTCCTGTTATAATAACCGCATAACAACTAGACGTATCTGAACAAGCTCCTTCGGTTATAATAACTGCATAATTTCCATTCATAGTAGGCGTATAAGCTTGAGCTGTTGCTCCTGCCAAAGGCGTATAACTACTATCACAATTTACCCATTGGTAGCTTGCTGTAGCAGCATTAGCCGTTAAGGTAGGCAGTGTAGTTGTAATCGTTGTGTCTATTGCTGCTAAAACAGTTAAGTTAATCGTAACAACAGAATCACAAGCACCACCTGTTCCTGTATACGTTTGTGTTGCGCCAACTACTGTTGAATCATAAACAACTCCATTAACCGTAATACTTTCTCCAGCACAAATAGTCTGGTTTAGTGTCGATCCTATTGGTGCTAGAATCGTTAAATTTGTTGTAATAATAGAATCACAAGCATTCGCTGCGCTTAGTGTATCGGTGTACGTTCCGCTTACAGTATAGGTATTTGAACCTACAGAAACAGAAGAACCAGCACACTCTACCAGTGTTTGCGAATTTGTTACTGGATTATTTACCGTTACGACCATAATTGAAGAAGTACTTGAACATCCATTTATCGTAAGATCTACGGTATAATTCCCTCCTATTGTTGCTACCAAAAACTGCCCTGTTGCGCCTCCAATTGAACTTCCATTCAAAGACCACTGATTACTACCAGTAGAAGAATTGGTACTCAACGTTACGGAATCGCCCATACAGAATGTAGCTGGACTTGTTGCAACTATTGCTGGCGTAAATGGTATTTGATTGACCACTACAGTTAAACCTGTAGAAGCACTTGACGTACATCCATTTGTTGTTACTGCTACCGTATAAATCCCACTCGTTGTTGCTACTAAAGTCTGCCCCGTTGCACCTCCAATTATACTTCCATCTAAAGACCATTGATTGCCACTTGATGCACTTGAAGTCAAGGTGACAGAATCACCTGTACAGAATGTCGTTGAACCACCTGCACTTATTGTTGGGGTAGCTGGTATTGCGTTTGCTATTATAGTTATTAGATTTGAATTCGATATACAACTATTATTCGTTACTTGTGTCGAATACAATCCACCTGCTGTTACGACTAAGGTCTGGCTTGTTGCTCCTATCATCAAATTCCCATCTACAATCCATTGGTTACCACTTGACGCACTTGATGTCAAGGTGACAGAATCGCCCATACAGAATGTCGTTGAGCTTGTACTTATTATAGTTGGTGGCATCGTATTTTCAACAATAGCAATTATTCCAGATGGACCTGAAGTACAACCATTAATGGTGTTTTCTACTGTGTAATTCCCTCCTACTGTCGCTACAAACGTCTGACTATTTGCACCTGTTATTGCACTTCCATTCAGAAACCATTGATTCCCTGTTGAAAGAAGTGAAGTTAAAGTCACAGAACCTCCGTTACAAATTACGGTTGTAATTGGAGTACTTATCGTTGAATTTGGTATTAAATTTACAGTTACCGTTGTAGCCGAAGAAGTACTTGACGTACATCCATTTGCCGTTGCTTCTACCGTATAATTTCCGCTTGTCGTTGCTACTAAGGTCTGATTTGTTGCGCCTCCTATTGAACTTCCGTTCAAAAACCATTGATTACCACTTGAAGCACTTGAAGTTAAAGTGACAGAACCACCTGTACAAAACGTGGTTGATCCACCTGCACTTATTGTTGGCGTGGCTGGTATTGCGTTTACAGTTATAGGTATTATTGCAGATGTTTCTCCACAGCCATTAATGGTCGTGCTTACACTATAATTTCCTCCTGTTGTTGCTACATAGGTTTGGTTTGTGGCGCCTCCAATTGGATTTCCATTTAAAAGCCATTGAAGTCCCGAAGAAGAAGGTGTACTCAAGCTTACAGATCCTCCAGTACAAAAGGTGATTGCTCCCCCCGCATTGATTGCTGGCGTTGGTGGCAAAGGGTTTACCGTTACGGCTGTAGCCGAAGAAGCATTTGATGGGCAACCATTTACAGTTGACATTACAGTATAGTTTCCGCCTGTTGTTACTACTAAAGTTTGATTTGTTGCGCCTCCAATTGGACTTCCATTTAAAAGCCATTGGTTGCCACTTGATGCACTTGACGTCAAGGTCACAGAACCACCTGTACAAAATGTCGTTGCTCCACCTGCACTTATTGTTGGGGTTGCTGGATTTGCATTTATGGTTACAACCGTTGCTGAAGAAACGTTAGATGGACATCCATTTGCAGTTGCTACTACGGTGTAGCTTCCTGCTCCCGCTCCTACTACAGTATATGTTTGATTAACCGCTCCGATAAGCGGTGTTCCATTAAAAGCCCATTGATTACCACTTGAAGCACTTGATGTCAAGGTCACAGATCCCCCCATACAAAATGTCGTTGCTCCACCTGCACTTATAGTTGGTGTTGCGGGCGTTGCATTTACCGTTACAGCTGCTGAACCACAAACTCCTGTTAATTCGTCTACACAGCCTGTACCATCTTCTCCACGAACAAAATAAGTCGTAGTACCTACTGAAGGAGTAACAACAAAAGAACTAGTAGCAGTCATTCCGACTAGAGTTCCACCACAAGTTCCTGAATAAATATGCCAATTGGTTGCATCATTTAAGGTTCCCGAAATTGTTAAGGTTGTCGTACTGCCTGCACAAATGCCAGTTGGAGCAAGTGTAACTGTAGGCACAGTAGGATTAGAACAAGCAGATACAGAACTTTGTACATCTCCAGATAAGGTTGAATTACCTGTCGTCAAATTTCCTCCACAAGCTCCTCCAGTATTTGCCGCATCCTCTACCCAAGTTCCCAAAGTCAAATCTGGTGGATTTGGAGCCGAAGGCGATGTGTTGGTATATATTGTAAAAAAAGAAGCGCCATCTGTTATTTGAAAGAGCCATTCGTTGGCGGCAACATCCCAAATAATTCGGAATTCACAGAAGCCAAAACCGAATCCATTACAAGCTTGTGCTCCATCAATAGGTGAAGTATCATAGGTATTTCGTATCACGCCTCCATCATTTGTCGTTCCTATTGGAACAAGAACATAAGTGGTTGTGCCAAATTCTGCTGGACAGCCTTGGAAGTTGATCTGTCCCATTCCATAGTTCCAAAAACTACAGATGAGTAAAAATATAAATAAGATTTGCTTCATAACGTTTAGTTTTTTGTGTTAAATTTAGTTTTGAGTGTTAAAATTGTGATTTGGTAAATGGAATTAGAATATACTTCGTCTAAGGAAGTATTAAGTAGCGAAAAGTATCCCATTACCACTTAAAATACATTTGCTGTATATTTGAATCAAAAATAATATATTTTAATAGTATTGAATAATAATTTCATTTTTTCTTCTTTATTCCCTAGTATTTAAACCCTTACGTTCTATAGAAATATAAATGATTGGAACTTTTATAGCTAGAACTATCTTATTGTTATTACAAAGCCTAAAACAGTTTTTATATTTAACCAAACCCAAGTATTTACCATGTATTTTTTAGTTCAATCCAACATTTATTCTGATCCCGATCATGATCGTATTTTTCAAGTTTTACAAGCGCTTGATATCGAATTTGAAACCATTCATCTCGATCGTTCTGTGAGTCAAATTGCCATTGCTTCCAAACGAAAAGATGTTTTTGTATACGGTTCGGTGAAGTTAGCGAGGCTTGCTAAAGAAAATTCGGATTGGTATCCAGGTTCTTTTTATGGTGGGAATCATTTGTTTGAAATCTATGCACAACAGTACAAAGAAAACTTACTAAACTACGAGGTTGAAATCTTCAAATTTGGAAGCCCCATTCTATGGAAAGTGGGAGAACAAAAATTCATCAAACCTTATCAAGAGGCTAAAATATTTACTGGAGGTATCTTTACAGAAACAAAATGGACCGACTTTGTTCAACATTCCTTAAAGCATCCCAAAACGCCTCTACTCCATGAAAAATCCTTGATTCAAGCTTCTACTTCTAAGAAAATTTTAAAGGAAGCTCGTTTATGGATTGTTGGGGAACAAATTATTGATGCCGTTTATTATAAATTTCATGGCGATGTTGTCTTTGAAGGAACGGTAGCTGCTGAAGGCATTGAATTTGCGAAGAAAATGATTCAACAATTCAGTGTTGCTGAAGCCTTTGTTATGGATATTTGTTTGACCAGTGAAGCTTGGAAAATTGTAGAAATAAACTGCATCAACAGTGCTGGATTTTATCCAAATCTAAATGTTACTAGCTTGATAAAGGCGCTTAATATTTACTTCTCAAAATAACTCGAAATGAGCACTTTCTATGAAGTTATTTTGTATGATAACAAGTCTTCTTTTACTACTCTCTAATCGCTCTTTTAGCCAAGTACAGTTGGTTGAAAGCATAGAAAATAGTTGTGATCTTACGAAAGATGCTGCTTCTTTAAGAACCAGAATTTCGAACATTACTCATCGTGCTGATACGAGTACAATTGAAGTAGCTTTTCGAGAGGCCTGTGGACAAGCATTCACTGGGGCTATACACTTTCAAAAAGACACGCTTTATCTTTATTATGACACAACAAATGTTGAAGTTTTTTGCCTCTGTTGTTATTCTATCCTCTATAAAGTAACTGGATTTGAAGAAGGCAAGCACCACATAAAATTTAAGGGCAAGGACATTCCAATTACAGATCAAGCCTATATTGAAACGCTAATTAAACGAGATACACTTGAAGATGGTACTCCTAGATTAATTCGCACAGTAGATGGAATGATCCATCTAGAAGTCCTTTTCTTAAAAGACAAGAAAATTATTCGCCATTTTTCGGCAAATGGAAGATTGACAGAGGAACGCATCAAGGAACAATAGCTTCTCATTCCTTTAATTTTGCCTGTCTTTTTTTCCAAAACCCAAATCCTAACAAAACAATTAGGCTCAAACCAATTCCCCAAAACCAATAATTTATTTTCTTAGTTAATACAATTGCTTGGCTATTCCCTATTTGAATAAATGGCGACCAAAAAGCAGGATGTGTAAATTCCTTTTTTGCAGTTTTCATATAATCCAACTTTGCTTGACGCAAAGCGCCTGCTTTATCCATTCCATCCGACAAATGACGGTACATATTTTGCATAATTTGAGCCGTTGCATAATCATTCACTTGCCACAAAGAAACAACCAAAGAAGATGCCCCTGCATACATAAATGCACGTGCCAAAGAAGCCATTCCATCTCCTTGTTCAAATTTCCCAAAGCCTGTTTCACAAGCAGACAAAACGACTAGGTCTGCATTTAATTTCAGCTTAGAAATCTCATAGGCTTGCAAAAAATTATTTTCCAAACTATCTCCATTTTCCGTAAACGCCAAGCTAGACAAAATGGGAGCCCTGTTATCTAACAAACCATGCATTGCCAAATGAATAACGGCATAATTAGGCGCTTTTTCTTTAAAATTTCGCTCATTGGCCGTGTTATCAAAAGCAAAGTACCCTTTATAGGTATTGGAAATGAGCTGCACTTCTTGAATAGCCGCAGGTAATGGATCTAAACTTTTTCTCAAGCGTTGATAAATAGGCAATCGAGTATTTTGTTGATTAGAATCTATCTCTATTTTATAATTAGATGCCATGCCCAGTATCTCATGGTTATTTTTTTTATTAGAAACCTGTTGATTTTCCCAAAATAAGCCTGCTGAATAGTTATAACTAATACTATAATCTTTCAACAAATAGTGTAGGTCGTTATAATTTATAGCCAACTTTTTCCCTTGTCCCTTCAAGAACGGAGCTGGCTCCACCAAAAAGGATTCAAAAGGGAGATAACCTAAGGTTCCATCCGTTACAAATATCAAGTTTTTTAGGCTTTTATTTTCAAGCGCTGGCGCCACCAAAGTGCTATAAAACCAATGCCCCAAGCTTGTATATTGCTCATAAGACAAATCTGGTTTTTTAGACAATAAATCATAGTCACTTAATACCTGTCTGAAAACCCTAATTTTATACTGCAACTCTTTCTTATCAATAGAATAACTGAACAACTCCGTCTGCGTTTGATCTATGTAGAATATATAAATAACAGAATCACTAAGGACATATTCTATCAGTGCCGTTTCCTTATCCAACGTCTTTTGAATCGCTTTAGTATCTATCTTTTTTTGCTCGTATTTCAAGGCAGCATAAGAAGGATAGCTCTTTTCAATCGTCTTTTTAAATGTTTTAATGCTTTGGTTCATCGTATTCAGAACAACCCTTAAACTATCTTTTTCTTGGACTGGGCGCTGTTCTATCAACTTAGCTTCTAAGGTGGCCTGTTGTTTCTCCAAACGATTTTCTTTCTGCGCCAAAGAATCTGGCAAATCGCCAAAACGATGGGCATATTTAGTTTGTCCTGCTTCTTGCAACAAGATAGATTTACTGTACTCTGCCGCTTCAAAAGCCTTCTCTATATCCTTTGTTTTATCCAACAGTTTTAAGCTTCTCAAGACCCAATAATTCACCTTATCTAAAGTTCTTAATTTGTCTTTTGAATTCGAATGAGAATTTTTAATCTTTTGCAACAATTGAATACTCAATGCATTCAACATCAATCGCTCTTTTACAAAAGATGCATCTTTTGACCTTGTCAATAAATTATCTATGTTTTCGATCGTGATAATTGTTCTCTCCAAGTACGTTAAAGACTGCCAATCTACATTTAAAATCGAATCGACCCAAGCGGTTGTAATATTCAAACTAAACCTTTGATTGGTAGAAACAAACAAGGCATCCTGAATACAAACTCTAGCCAAATTGTCTTTCCTTAGTTTAAGAGAAACTGTGCTCAAATTATTTAATACTTTTAGATAAAGCGGATGCTGTTTCCCATAATTTCTTTCATGGATCAATAAGGATTCTTGATACAACAATAAAGCTTTATCTTCACGTTTGCTCATGCTATATAAAGTAGCTAGGTTATTCAACAACAAAACGTAACTGCTTGATTCTGTCCTACCAATTCCTTTGGTAATGCTAATTACTTCTAGATATATTTCTTCTGCCTTGTCATATAATTTTTCATTTTTATATAAAAGCGCCAAATTATTTAAAGACTGTAAGTAGTTCAAATGTTGGGTTCCATAAACGTTTTTTCGAATTTCGATAGATTCTAAATATAAGGATTCTGCCTTTTCAAAATTCCCCGTTTTAGAATATACTGCTGCTAAATTATTAAGGGGCATAGCGTAATAAGGATGCTTCTTCCCTAGTGTTCGTTCCAAGAGAGCTAAAGCTTCTAGGTACAAAGATTCTGCTGCTTCATATTCTTCCAAACCAACATAAAAGGTTGCTAAATTGTGTAAAGGTACGGCATAATTAGGGTCATCTTTTCCCAATTCTTTTTTATCAATTGCTAAGGCTTGCAACATCAAAGGCTCTGCTTTATCAAACTGATCCATCTCTTGGTAAACTACCGCCAAATTATTTAAAGAATTAGCATAAGAAACATCTGTTTTCCCTAATGCTTCTCCTCGAATACGCAATGCTTCTAAATGCATTTCAATCGCTTTCGAATGTAATTCTAGCTCTGAATATAAAACGCCTAAATCGTTAAGGCAAATCGCATAATTAGGGTCTTCCTTCCCATAAATGCGCTCTTTGGCAGCCAATTCCTCATAATAAAGTCTTTCCGCTTCGGTATACTCTCCTAGTTTATAATGTACGTTTGCCAGGTTATTTAAGGCAACCGCATATTCAGGATTCCGATCGCCTAATTTCTCTTTAAAAATAGCAACTGTTTCTTGATACAAAAACAAGGCTTCTCGATATTCTCCCAAAGACTCGTAAAAGAACCCGCCCCAAGCGGTATATTGTGCATAGAGCGTATCTCTACCAAATTCTTCCTTGCTCTTATTAAAGGCATAATTTGTTAATACAAGCCCCTTTTCATAAGCGCCTTCTTCGTAATAAACCATCATCAAACTATCCAATTCGACATACGTGAACTGGTCAAAATTTTGACTCTTAGCAACAAAAGACAAAAAGAACAAAGCAAAAACGATTACTATTTTTTTCATGGGGAAACTTATCATTTAACGAACTTGTTCAGAAATTTGATTGTGAACTAATTCTAAACAAATCAGGAAACTAAAACATTTATGGTTCTTTGACAAATCGTGTGCAGTTTTAAAATATAGCTTACTCTATTCAGTAATGAATCGGGATATAAGTTCTAAGTAGAAAGTCGTAAGTCATTTATTATCAAAATAAAATAGACGACTTTCTACTTAAAACTTAGGACTCATATAGTTTAATAAAGGTGCCGTTTAGAATCTTAAGTAGGTGGGCAAAAGAAAGCGTACAATGAAAATGTTCTAGTTTTTTTGGCTATCAAGGCAGTAAAACAGGAAGATAGCGGGCTATCTGAGTTTTTTACTAACACTCGCACAGCGATCTGGTCTATTTTGTACAGTGT
>CALDEP010000442.1 GCA_937942475.1 uncultured Aureispira sp. | reverse complement strand
TTTTTTAAATATGAGTACAATTTTTGATCCTAATTAAGGCGGATTTGAGGAGAATAGCCGTAGCTATTTGACGAAAATCCAACGCAGAGTAGGGCAAAAAGTGATTTCATATTTGATTATTACTTAATTCTAAACAACTTCTTTATACAAAACCAAGCCTAGTTAAAATTGGTCACTGCTTCTTCCAAAGATTTCTTCACATCTAAGATTTGGCTAAAGCCTGAAATATCCAAGATTTCTTGAACCACTTCATTTGCATTACAAATACGAAACGAACCTCCTGATGCTTTCAACTTTTTGGCAGTTCCCAAAAAAACACGCAAACCAGCACTACTAACAAAAGCCGTTTGAGCTAGGTTAAAAATAATTTTCTGGTTGTTTTCTAAATGCTTATTCACCTCTACCTCCGCTTTGGGAGCTGTTCCAGTATCTAGTTGACCGATAAAATCTAAAATCAACATATCTCCTTTCACTGTACTTTCAATATCCATTTCTTATTTCTTATGTATTATCTTTTGAATATAGAACAAAACAGCTGTCTAATAGTCTATAATTAGTCAAGCCTTTTTATTCTTTACTTAAATTATTTTTATAATTCAAATTCTTCCTATAAATCCTAGTTTTTGAACAATGTAAGGTAAACATTTCTTTAGATTCATAAGGAAGCATATCATAATAACCTATTATAAAAAAGCCATCATCAGCCAAAGCATTATAAAACACCTTTAAGACTTTCATTTTTAGAACACTATCAAAATAAAGCATCACATTTCTGCAAAAAATAATTTTGAACTGTTCGTCCATTTCATCTTGCACCAAGTTATGGCGTTGAAATCGAATGTGCTTTTTCAGTTGATTAACAACATTAAAATTATGCTCCTCTCTAGAAAAAAAACGGTCTACGTTCCCTTCTGGGTTATATAAAGCATAAGATTTAGCACATTTGTCCCAAATGATATTGTTGTAACGACCTTCTATAGCTTGCGCAAGTGCTTTCGCACTTAAATCGGTTGCTAATACCTTTGATTTATGCAACATGAAACGCTCCTTCAAGACCATTGCCATCGTATAAATTTCTTCTCCAGTAGAGCAGCCTGCATGCCAAATCGTTAATTCGTTTTGATAACCTATTTCTTTAAGAACATCTACTTTTACTTTTTGCCACAAATCGTAATTTCTGAAAAACTCCGTCAAATTGACCAAAAGCTCATCTATATAGCTTATAATCAGGGTTTTGTCTTTCAACATTTGTCCCCACAGACCAAGCATAGAATTCAAGTTCTTTTTTGAAATCAATCGTATCAAGCCTCTTTTAAGTGACTTTTGCTCATAACTTGTAAAATCCAATCCAAAACGAGTTTTTACGGCTGTTGTAAAAGCGTTTAGCTCCTCATCTGTTATTTGTAGTCGTTCAGGCTTTTGCGTCATGCTAATGCTGCTATTCTTCTTTTAATTTAATACTACTATTATGCTTTGACACTAACTCTTTTAATGTCGTCAATAAAAGAGTTGTCCATAAACCATAAAAACATAGGGCTAAACGATTTTTCTTTTGCTGAGAAATTAGTCTTAAAGTTAATCACATGCGATTGATCGTCTAGACGCTTTTGTATAAACAGATCAAAGGTACTAGCATCAATGCTACTCAACTGAGGCACTGAACCATGCATTTTTCGTTTTAACAAATTAGCAAACTGTGTAATAACCGCTGCTGCAATGATATTATCAACTTCCAATAAAATAGCATCCTTCATTGTTTCAAACAACACAGGATCATTAATGACCTCTGGTGGCAAAGCTGCTTTTTGCAACATCTCCGCTTCCTTTTCTGTAAAAACCAAACAACAAAACCCCTGTAAATCTCCTACTACTTCTGTTGTTAACAAATGTGCTTTTCCTGTACAGCGCAGTTTTAAAGGCGTTTTATCGGCTATCGCCAAATTATGTACCCCAATTTGTTCTACAACAATTGGTTCTTTCATAAAAAAAGAAAGCGTTTCTGCGGCACTGCTCAAGCCTTGATTGATAATGTTCTCAGCCGTCTGCATCTCTGTTTTGTTAAAAACTTCCATATTATATTATCTTTTATTATCCCAATGTAGCAATGTTGGCACCAATGCGTTTTTCTCTAAATAAATGCGAAAGAATACTAACAATATCTAGTACCAAACACATTCTCCCTGTTCCTAAAATAGTTACACCACTAAACAAAGCGACATTATCAATTGGAGCAGGCAATTTTTTTTCTACAATTTCCTTCTGTTGCATCAATTTATCGACCACCAAGCCAACCAATCTATGATTATAACTTACGATGACAATATCTAAATTAGGATTGCCTTCTATTGCATCAAACTGCTTATACAAACTTCCTTTCCCCTCAATTTCCTTCATAGATTTCATATCAAACAAATCTTGTAGGAAGACAATAGAAATCGTTTTGCCCAAATAAGTAGAAATCAGTCCCGTATTAATCTTGTGAATCTCTGCCTTAGGCATCGAAATCACGGCTTCTGTATAAGCCAAAGCGATTGCATATTCTTGCTGAGCCAATTGAAACAACAAGGCTGCTTTAACTGCCATAGAAGAAGGCAAACCAAGTGTAAAAGTAGTTCCTTTTCCCAATTCTGTTTCCACTGAAATTTTACCTCCAATAGATTCTACAGCCATTCTTACGACATCTAAACCAACCCCTCGTCCCGATATTTCGGTCACCACTTCGGCATTAGAAAAACCAGGCTCAAATAAGCACAATAAAACTTCTGCTCTCGAAATGATAGAAGCATATTCTTTTGGAATCAAGCCTTTTTTTATTGCTTTCGCCTTAATTTTATCGACATCAACCCCATAACCATCGTCACTAATTTCTATATAAACAGTATCTTTTTCATTTCTAGCCCTCAAAGTCACCGTTCCTCGTTCCGACTTACCCAATTTCAACCGTTCCTCTGACGGCTCAATCCCATGTCCTACAGAATTTCGAACTAAATGCACCAAAGAATCGCTCATTGTCTTCAAAACATTTCGATCAATCTCACTCTCCGTCCCTTCCAAGACCAAATCAACCTTCTTATTTTCGATCACAGCGGCATCTCTCAACACCCGATGAAATTTATTAAACAAGAAACCAACCTGTACCAAGCGCACATCCATGACACTATATTGCAAATCAGATGTGATGCGATGCAAACGAGCCAAATCACTATTCGATCCTCTCTCTCTCTCCCATTGTGCAATCAACGTATCCTTCTCTATAATCAGTTCTCCTACAATATTCAACAACTCATCTAACTTTCGAACTGGAACTTGCACCATATCCGAAAGGATAATCTTATGTCCTTTGATTTCGTCGTCACCTTCCTCTTCACCTTCCTCGTCATCCAATTCATTGGGCGGTATCCATTCACAGGAATCCCCCTCTTTAACCTCATCTTCTGTATGTTCAGTAGATCCTGTTTGGTTGGCTACTGCGTCTTCTTTAACTACCGTTGATTCATGCTGCGCTTCATAATAAGCTTTTGCTTTGCGTAGAGCAACTTGGAGTTTGGTGCGAATTCCTTTGTAACGAACCTTTTCTTCAGTTTTAACCGATTGAATCAAGTCCCCTAAAATATCATTCGCTCTAAACAAAGATTGAAACAAGGTACTATCTAAAGTCATGCGTCTTAGTTTCACCTCATTAAAGATGTCTTCCATTACATGACTCAACTCAGCGATGGCATCAAAGCCCATCCCCATCGCATTGCCTTTTAAGGTATGCGTTATTCTAAAAATGGCGTCAATAGCAGATCGGCTTTGGTTATTTTTTTCCAATTCCGTAAACAGACGATTCAGCTCTTCATAGCTCTCCTCTGCCTCTGCCAGAAACATTTCTTTATATTCCTCTTCTTTTGCCATTGTTAATAATTAAATCCTATTTTTCTGAATACAGTATTTTTATAAAAAATGTGCTGTACCTAATTTTTATCTCTTTTATTTTAAGCCAAGCAACTCACCAAAAAAGCAGCAATTTCATCTAAATGAACGACCTGTTCTACCGCCTCATTCTCAACAGCCGCTTTAGGCATTCCATAAACAATACAAGATGCTGCACTTTGTGCAATTGTATAACTTCCAGTATCCCGCATTGCTTTCAAACCTATTGCGCCATCTTTTCCCATTCCTGTAAGAACAACACCTATCGCTTTTTCCTTATAAGACGCCGCTACAGAAATCATTAAGGCATCAATAGAAGGATTATTATAAGCCAAAAACCGTTGTTCTGTTACTCCAAAAACATAGTTTTTATGTTTACGTTCTATGGTCAAATTTAAATCACCTGGTGCCAAATAAATATTTCCAGCTTCCAATCTACTTCCTTGTTTGGCAACACTAACTTCCAATGGAGTCAATTGATTCAAACGATTCGCAAAAGCAAAAACGAAGCTCGCTGGCATATGCTGTGCAATCACAACTGGGATCGTCAAATTCTTAGGCAACTGTGTCAATATTCTCTCTATAGCACGTGGTCCTCCTGTAGAAGCTCCTAGTACAATACAATCGTAAGACGTCTTGTTATCAAAAGAATGTTCGTGAATATTTACGCTTACAGGCTTGTCCAGCAGCTCTTTCACTTCAACAGTACTTGCTATTTTTATTTTTTCAATTAAATCTTGTTTTACCTCATCCATATTCACCCGATTCTTAGCAGGCTTATTTAGATAATCAATAGCCCCCAATTCCAAAGCTTGTAGAATGGGATTCATATCCACATTACCTATAGAGGATAAAATAATTACTGGAGTAGGGCAATGTTCCATAATCTTTACGACTCCATAAATCCCATCATACTCCCCCATATTAACATCCATCAAAACAACATCTGGTTTCAATTCTTGTGTTAACAAATAAGCCGTTTTACCGTTATTTGCCTGTCCAACAACATGAATATCTGGATCTGTATTGATAATATCATTAATTAGAATACGCATCAATGCAGAATCATCTGCAACGAGCACTCTAACCTGTTTTTTCTTGTCCACGATGCTTGATTTAATCTTGCATTTCTTTATCAATGACCTCTAATAAACTCTCTGTTGTGAAAGGCTTGACGATATAAGCCGCAGCCCCCAAACTCATCCCCTCTTGAATGACAGAATCTTGCCCTACGGCACTAATCATAATGACTACAGATGGAATTTTTTCATCCTCTTTCAAGACCCTCAAAATATCTGTACCAATCATATCAGGTAAGATATTATCCAACGTGATTAAATCAGGTACTAAGTCCAAAGCCATGTCAATTGCTGATTCCCCATTGGCTGCCTGTCCCACTACTTCGTATCCCGCTGCTGTCAAAGCAGAATTAATCATTGTACGCATGTACAGAGAATCATCTACAATTAAAACTCGTTTACTCATTTTATTTTTTGTTTATGCTCAATTTTTATAACCTTCGTTTTTTTTTTAATAAAAGCTTATGAACTTCCCCTTAGTAGTATTAATTATACCTACTAGCTTACTTCTTATGCTTTTCCATCCGATCTAACAACCACTTTTCCGCCTCGTCTTTTTTCCTAAAAAGCTTAGTCGGAACGACTCTTCCTGCTTCATTTGGTTTGCCTTTTGATACTTTCAAGTATAAATTGCCTATTAATTTAGCAGCAAACGAATCTATAATCATCGCTCTAGCGACCTCTCCCATATCCATTTGCTGATAATAATTTAATATTTCTTTGCTAGTATGTCTATTTGGTATTTCAATCAAAAGACATATGTCAGGGCGTCCATCAATCAGCTGTCTAAGCATGGCAACATCTTCTTTTGCCACCTCCAACGTATCTGGTTGATCCCATTCTTTATTGTCTAATACTTCGACAATATTATCTGTTCTTAAGACGCCTATTTGTGACGTTCCTATTAATCTTTTTTCTTCTTGCACGGGACGTATTTTTATTAGGATTTAGGGTTTATATATTTATTTAAGTATAAGATGTTTTCACACCTTCTGATTCTATTAGTTTTATCATATCAATTAAAATAATCATTCGATCGCCTACATTCACGACTCCCATCAAACAACTTGCATCCAACGTAGAATATTGAATCAAGGTAGATGCCTTATCAATATCGTCTACTTCTATCGTTAAAGTATTTGGAACCTCTTTGACTAAAATGCCAATCTTAAAATCAGCATTTTCTACAACCAAGGTATAATCTTGCTTTGCAGACTCAATTAGACCTTCTCCCAAACCAAATTTTTGTTCCAAATCCATGATGGCAATAATATTCCCACGAATATTTGTCACTCCTTTGATATAAGAAGGTGTTTGCGGCATCCTTGCAATTCTAGGAGTCAGTACAACCTCCTTGATTTGATCAATCGAAAGTCCATATTCCTCTCCAGCCAATTTGAAAATAATCAACTGCATTAATTCCGATTGTTCTTTACTTTTCTGATGCTTTTCAGCTTCCCGTTGAACATCTTCTATAGTATATTCTGTTTTGTCAGACATCTGTTCTATATTTTAATCCAAGTAAAAGGTTATTGCAATTTGAACTTCGAAATACTCTCTTGAAGTTGGTTCGCCACATTCGCCAAATCTTCACTGGTTGCAGTTACCTCATTCATTCCTTGACTCAATACCTTACTAGAACTGGCAACTTGCTCTGTTCCCGAAGCGGTTTCTTCTGCGACCACAACAATTTTCTCTATATTTTTAGCCGTTGCATGAATCGAATCTTTCTGATCTTCCGTTGCTTCTACAATTTCTTTAGATAAATCAAGTGTTTCATGACTTGCTTTTTCAATACTTTCAAATACAGATTGTGCTTCTTTAGAAGCCTTCATACCACTTTTTACATTGAATCCCATGCTATCAATCGCCTTGGATGCCATGCTAATATCTTTTTGAATTTCTCGAATTACTTTTTCGATATCAACAGCCGACTTTTTAGATCCTTCTGCTAATTTTCGAATCTCCTCTGCTACTACAGCAAAACCTCGTCCAGCATCTCCTGCACGAGCCGCTTCAATGGCAGCATTCAAAGCCAATAAATTGGTTTGAGCGGCAATATCTGTGATCACACTCAAAGCACTTGCAATTTCATCCGAACGTTCCGACAAAATTTCAATAGAATCAGACGTACTAACAGCCGATTCTTGAATTTCATTCATGCTATTCGCTACCAACTTAATAGTCGATAAACCTTCCGAAGAATTTTTCTGCCCTTCTACAGCCGATTGATTAATCAAACCCGCTTTTTGAGCCATTACATCAACCGTTTTAAGCACATTGTCCATCATTTTACTGGCTTCATCTGTCTGTTGTGCTTGTTGCTGAGCGCCTTCTGCCATTTGTTGCGTGGCAGAAGCGACTTCTTGAGTCGTATTTTTCATCTCTTCCCCTTTCACCAACATTTCTTCAGCAGAAGCGGCGACTAAGTTTCCGATCTGTGAAATTTGCCCCATTAACACATTAATACTATCAATCGCCACATTCAGTTCATCTCCCAAGGTTTTGATGTCCCCTTCTATAAATGAGTCAAAGCGCTCCGTCAAATCTCCTTTTGCCAAAGCACCTACAATGTCGCTAATTTCCATAATAGGCATCGCTACAGATTCCAAGAGTAAGTTAACAGAACTTGCCAATTTTTTCCAATCGCCCGTTGCTCCACTCGCATCCAAACGAGCATCTAACTTACCTTCTTCTCCTGCAGAAATAATTACTTTATTAATTTCGGATAGAAATTGTTTTTGAGCCGTAATATTAGTAGCAATCTTAACGACTTTTTCAACAACTCCTTTTTCGTTTTTAACAGGCGCATAAATTGCTTGAATCCACAATTCTTCCCCATTTTTTTTGAATCGTTGAACATCGGCATTTTGACTTTTTCCTTCTCTTAATTCGTCCCAGAAGGTTTTATAATTCTCAGAGGTTGCATAACGGTCTTCCACAAAAACATTATGTTCCTCTCCTATCAACTCCTCTTTATTACTATAGCCAAACAAATCCAAAAAATTGCTATTGACATCCAATATTTTCGACGAAGCATCAAATTCAATCCTTGCAAAAGAATCATCTATTGCTGATTTCAAAGTAGCAGCATTGTTAGAAGCTTCTTGTTTTTCGGTAACATTAGTAGCGACTTTGATAATACGAATAACGGAACCATTCTCATTCAATAAAGGCGTGTATGAAGCTTGAACCCAAACTTGCTTTCCTTGTTGAGAATAACGCTGAAAAACGCCCTCTTGTGTAATTCCATTGGCTAAGTCTGTCCAAAAATGTTCATACTCCTCAGATAACTTATATTCTAGCTCCACAAAAAGAGAATGATGTCTTCCAATTAATTCATTGACATCATTATAGCCCATCATTGTGGCAAAATTAGAATTAACATCTAATATCTTTCCATTAACATCAAACTCTATTCTTCCAAAAGAGCTATCAATTGTTTTTTTCAATAAAGCTTCGTAATTTTTTTCTTTTCCAGACATCATATTTTGACTTTGATTTTCATCGACTTGCTTAATCGGTTTCTCTACTTTTTGTTTAGATAGGATATCTTCCTTGGTTTCCAACACTAAGTCTATAATGCTTTCAGCAGTATCTTCATCTACAGGAGAAGCATCTAAAGCCATATCTAAATGACCTATAAAAGCATTAAAGTGAGCGATTTGAATTCCTAGGTGGGCATGTGCCTGATGGAGTTTTTTTTCCATTTTGTAGACACCTTCTACCAATAACACTTCTAAAAAACTGACAATTTTTTGTTTGAGCCAACTAATATCGGTTTTTTCAAAAAATGGACTTAATTCAACATCGTTTAGAATGCGCTCATACCAATGGTCTACGATTCCGTTTAATCTTGATGTACCTCCAATTTTATCTAGCAGTGTTTTTTCCATAATAAGATAGAAGAAAAGCAACTGGTAAACCTATCTAGTATAGTAGGATGTCCTAAGTCCTACCACCGTAAAAGAGAACCCCCGTTCTTTTATAAATAGACTATACCAGTTGCGCTATTACATACAAATATATAATATATTATTTAATAATACAAACATATGCTTCATAATGTCACAATAGATTACAAAAACATTTGTTTGATGAAAATTTATGCTTTTTTTATTAACAGGCTCATTTTGTGTAATAAGAGCTAATCAAGGTTAAATCCTAATTCACCAATATATATAAAGGGTCTCATTATCATAGAGTAACCAAGCTACACTAAAACAAGCTTATTAAATATAAATAAAAAATTGGCATTTTACAAATATCCAATACATATTTAAGAGGACAAATAAAAACAAGTTTCTCACCTTTTTTTTTGCTATAAAACCAAATCGAAAAAACGATTTCACATTCGCTCTTTTATTGTTCAAATTACGGCTCAAAAAAAGTCTTACAAAGGGCTTGCTTTTAAGTTCAATTCAGCTCAAAACCGCTATAAATGCATGGTAAAATAAAGGTTTGTCAATTCCGAATTTAAACAAATTAAGGGAGCATCATTCAAGCCCCATAACAAACAAGATTTCCTACAAAATGAAGGGAATTTCACTTTATGAATCGCCAATCATTTCCAACTCCAAAATACACTAATCAAGATTAATTTATAATTCTCATTTTTTAATTCCCAATAATTAAAAACCCTTTTGTACATTTGTACCCTAGCTAAAAAATAAAGTCTTTTTTTTATAGAAAAATAGTTGCCTTAAAAACCAACCCTTTATAATTTTGTTTTACAATAGAATTAACAATTCTAAGGTTTTTTAGATATATAAACCAGCTATTTTACAGAATATTAATAATTTGATACATAAATCTAGTCCCGCTATTACTTTCTAATTCTGCATGGACTATTTGTTATAAAAAAACCCTTTTTTAAATAAACTATTCTACATAAAAAAGTTTTTTGGATTATGCCAACAACATCAAACAGAGTAGCAAATACTCCTTCTTCTCCAATTCGTCGTCTAGTACCTTATGCAGAAGCTGCAAAGAAAAGAGGGCTAGAAGTTTTTCATCTTAATATTGGTCAACCAGACATTGCAACTCCGACAACAGGTGTCAAAGCACTGCAAGAAGCAGACTTGGGCGTCATTGCATACTCACACTCTGCGGGAATGATTTCTTACAGAGAAAAATTAGTTGAGTTTTATAATCGTTATGAGGTTTCCTTGACAACAGAACAAATGATTGTCACAAATGGAGGCTCTGAGGCTTTATTATTTGCGATGTTGGCTTGCGCTGATGCTGGTGATGAGGTAATTGTTCCAGAACCTTTTTACGCTAATTATAATGGTTTTGCTCAGAGTTTAGATATCAAAATCATTCCTATTACAGCACAGATAGAGAATGGTTTTGCCTTGCCAGCAATGGAAGATTTTGAACAAAAAATCACCTCAAAAACAAAAGCGATTCTAATTTGTAACCCTAGTAATCCTACTGGTTACTTATATTCTGTAGAAGAGCTTCAAAAATTAAGAACGATCGTTCAAAAACATGATTTGTTTTTAATCGCAGATGAAGTGTATCGTGATTTCTGTTATGAAGGACAAAAGCATACTTCTATATTAGCTTTGGATGGCATGGAAAATCATGCGATTGTGATTGACTCGATCTCCAAACGTTATAGTGCTTGTGGTGCTCGTATGGGCGTTGTTCTTTCTAAAAATGAACATTTTATGGCAGAAGCCATGAAACTAGCACAAGCTCGATTGAGTCCTTCTACCCTAGCGCAAATTTTAGGAGAAGGATTAATTGATACGCCTCAAAGTTACTTTGGCGAAGTGACCCAAGAATACGACAAACGTCGTCAAACCGTGGTCAAGCGTCTCCAAGCAATGGAAGGTGTGGTTTGCCCAAATCCTAAAGGTGCCTTTTATGCTTTCGCTAAATTTCCTGTTGATAACTGCGATAAATTTTGTCAGTGGTTATTAGAAGAGTTTAGCCACAATGGAAAAACATTGATGATGGCTCCTGGCGCTGGGTTTTACAATACAAAAGGACTCGGAATACAGGAAGCTCGCATTGCTTACGTCTTAAACTCAGACGATCTAAATACAGCAATGGATTGCCTAGAAGCGGCACTGAAGGTTTATCCTGGTCGTTTAGAGACCAATAAGATTAAATTGGATGCCAATTAAAAATATAATTACCATAAAGCAGGATGCGAGCAATCGTATGCTGCTTTTTTGTTTTAGTATAATAAGATAATGAAGTTTTTTACGAATTAATTCACTTCGAGTCTTCAAACTTTTGTAAATTTACAAAAAACATGGTATTAAAGGTGCTTCACAATAACAGTAAATCACTCATTACTAGTCGATTACTTTATAAAAAGCTCCTAGAAAAAAAATTGGTGTATTGATGGAATATTATTAATACACAGAAAAAGAAAAACTTTATTTTTAAATTTAGATTGCTTTGTAGCACAAAAAAACTACGCTTTACTAAAAAAAACAACAGTAGATTTTAAATAAAATTTTCTATTGTTTAAATAAGTGTAGTGCCTACAGGGTTATCACAAAAAAAAACATGACTAATGAAGAACGTAGGTCTTAAAAATCCCAACGCAGATTTAACTACGCTTGGTCTGAAAAATGTAACTGCTTACTGGAACTTACCTGTACCTAATTTAGTAGAACGCACGATCGCTATGGGTGAAGGTGTTTTGGCAGATTCTGGTGCACTTGTAATCCAAACAGGAGAGTTTACTGGACGTTCACCCAAAGATCGCTTCATTGTAAAAGATGCTGTTACTGAAAATACAGTTGATTGGAATGATATCAACATGCCTTTCGATTCTGATAAATTTGATGCTTTATATAATAAAGTAACCGCTTATCTAGAGAACAAAGAGGTTTATGTACGTGATGCTTACGCTTGTGCAGATGAAAACTACCGTCTAACACTTCGTCTAGTTGCTCAAAAACCATGGTCTGCAATGTTTGCTTGCAACATGTTTATGCGTCCAACAAATGAAGAAATCGAAGCGGCAGATCCAGAGTGGACGATTCTATGTGCACCTGAATTTATGGCTCTTGGAGAAGAAGATGGTACTCGTCAGCACAACTTTGCGGTTATTAACTTTTCTCGCAAAGTAATTTTGATTGGTGGAACGGGTTATACTGGAGAAATTAAAAAAGGTATTTTCTCTGTTCTAAACTATGTATTGCCACACAACAGAAACGTATTGTCCATGCACTGTTCTTCTAATGTAGGAGAAGAGGGAGACACGTCTGTATTCTTTGGTTTGTCTGGAACAGGAAAAACAACGCTTTCTGCCGACCCTAAACGTAACCTAATTGGTGACGATGAACACGGTTGGTCAGATACAGGTGTTTTCAATTTTGAAGGGGGTTGTTACGCAAAAACCATTGATTTATCAGCAGAAAAAGAGCCTGAGATTTTCAATGCCATTAAATTTGGTGCCATTCTAGAGAACATTAAATTCCACGAAGGTACTAGAACGCCTGATTACGAAAATACAGATATTACACAAAATACACGTGTATCTTATCCTATTCATCATATTGATAATGCTTTGGAACCATCTCGTGGAGGTATTCCTAAAAACATTTTCTTTTTGACTTGTGATGCTTTTGGTGTATTGCCTCCGCTTTCTAAATTAACTCCAGGTCAAGCAATGTACCACTTTATCTCTGGTTACACCGCTAAGGTTGCAGGAACAGAAGCGGGTATTACAGAACCTGTTACCGTATTCTCTGCTTGTTTTGGAGCTCCATTTTTACCTTTACATCCAACTCAATATGCAGAAATGTTAGGTAAGAAAATGAAAGCACATAATGTAAATGTATGGCTAGTCAACACAGGTTGGTCTGGTGGTTCTTATGGTGTTGGTAATCGTATGAAACTAAAATACACTCGTGCAATGATTACAGCAGCTTTAGAGGGCGAATTAAACAATGTTGAATTCTCAACCTTGCCTGTATTCGGTTTGAGTATGCCAATGACTTGTCCTAATGTTCCTGATGAAGTGCTTAATCCAAGAAATACTTGGGAAGATAAAGGAGCTTATGATGCAAAGGCGAATGAATTAGCCTTGGGTTTTGTGGCTAATTTTGAACAATACAAAGCACAAGCGAATGAAGAAATCATGGCTGCTGCTCCTAAGAGTACAACAACTGTTTAATACAAAAAATTACAAGTAGAATGTTTCTGCTTTGTTAAAAATATTTAATAAAAGCCATCTCGATTTTTCGTAGATGGCTTTTATTTTTTTGCCTACTACTCTACAAATTAATACTTCGTTAAAAAATCTACCAAAGAATAGGTACATCTACAACATAATTTTATATATTGTAGTGTACCACGAAAAATAGGTACGTAAAATATACTTTCACTTTAACACCCTTTATATTATGCCAGCAATAGGAGAAGTAATTCGTCTAAAATCAGGTGGTCCAGACATGGTAATCACTTATGTTTATCAAGAAAATGAAGGCTCTCGCGAAAAACATGCTACCATGAAAGGTTTTGGTCCTGGGGATGTTGCCTGTGAATGGCAACAAGTAATTAATGAGGATAATATTAGAACAAAAAAAGAATCCTTCAAAGCTGCTACTGTCGTTTATTTAGATGGTAGTTTGGTTTCAGATTAGGCTTATAGAAAGTACTCATCTAGCTTGTATTTGCCAGTAAATTACTACTTGGCAACCTCCTCTAATTAACAAAAAAAGAATAAATAATTAATATGGAAATCGGAGATTTGGTTCGACATAAAGTATCTATGCAACAAATGACCATCATGCGGTTAGTTGGTGATGAAGAAAGTTCTGCATTTGAGTCTATTGATAGACGAATGCAAACAAAAGGCTTTAATATAGGCGATCCAACTTGTATGTGGTTTGAAGGAAGTCTTCTACATTATAGCCTCTTTAAAGCAAGTGAACTTGATGTTTTAGTTTACAAAGCAGGTGGTGCAGCTGGCATGACCGATGATGATGGCGGTGATGATGATGATGATTTGGACCTTGACTTGGATGATTTAGATCTTGATTTAGACGATCTTGATTTGGATTTGGATGATTTGGATTTAGACCTTGACTTGGATCTTGACTTGGACTTAGATCTGGATGACCTGGATCTTGATTTAGACTTGGATGATGATCTTGATTTAGACGACTTAGACTTGGACGATCTTGATTTGGACTTAGATGATGACGACGACCTTGATCTAGAATTAAATTTGGATGACGATTTTGATTTAGACGATTTAGATCTGGATGATGATGACGATCTGGATGATTTGGATATTGATTTCGGAGATGATTTAGATCTAGACGACCTGGATTTGGACTTGGACGATGACGACGATGATTTGGACTTGGACGATGACGACGAAGAAGATGATGATGATCTGGATTTTGATTTGGGAGCTGATTTAGACCTAGATCTTGATTTAGACTTAGACGATGACGAAGAGGACGATGGTTTAGGTTTAGACTTAGACGATGATGATTTAGACCTTTAAAAATATTAAATGTCTACCTTTAGATTTAAACAATTTGAAATACAACAAGATAAATGTGCTATGAAAATTGGCACAGATGGCGTACTATTGGGTGCTTGGGCAAATATTGCTCAAGCATCTTCTATTTTGGATATAGGCACTGGAACTGGAGTACTAGCACTGATGAGCGCACAGCGAAATTCTAGTGCTTTTATTCATGCTTTAGAAATAGATCAACAGGCCTTTCTTCAGGCTAGTGATAACATCAAAAATAGTCCTTGGCAGGACCGTTTAACGCTCTTCCATCAATCTATACAAGAATATGCTAGACAAGCACAAAAACCTGTCTTTGATCATATTATATCTAACCCTCCTTATTTTAAAATAGAAACAGGTACGCTTATAAAAGATACCGCTAGACGGCAAGCGAGAAGTACAGATGCACTAACATTCACGACTTTATTAGATTGTGTTTGGGTAATGTTGCATCCTTTTGGAAAATTTTCTGTAGTTTTGCCCTTCCAAGAAGGAAAAGAGTTTATGCAGCTAGCAATAAACAAAGGATTTTATATAAAAAGGCGTATTGAAGTTATACCTAGAGAAGGGAAAACAAGCAACCGCTTTTTGATTGAACTAGTTTTGTATAACACTCCTATTGAGGAAGATACATTAACAATTAGAACAATTGAAAAAGGCAATCATAACTACACTTTAAGATTCAAAGAATTACATAAAGAGTTTCTATTAGCTTTTTGAGAAAACTAAAAAAAGATATCAATGTTTAAGCTTGTTAAAATACTATGTTCTTTATTAGAGAAAAAAAAAGGCTAGCAGTCAAAATCTAGACGATAATTTACGACTGCTAGCTTAACAAGATCTTTTCTATCCGAGTTTCGTCCCTTAAACTGTATGGATAGTTTTTTGTCTTATTAGACAACTCTATCAAATCCCCTTATTTGCTTTAGTTGTTGATACAAATATAGACCACATTTCTAGAATATACTAAAACAAGACTATAAACTTTTCCCGTTTTTTTTGCACTTTTTTAGGTCAAAACCCTCCATAATTAACTAATAATCAATTAATTAAGTCCTTCAAGATTTCCCGAAAAAATGATGTTTTTTTATTCAAAAAAAAGCTATTTCTCCTGATTTTAAACAAAAAGACTATTTTTTTTCTACCAAATTGGTTAATCTGCCTCTAATTAGGCTTCACTTAACTGACTTTATTATAAAAATAAGACAAAAAATAGGCTCCTCTCAAGAATCCTAATTTTTGTCTTTTCTTATTTTATAATAATCTATATAGTAATCGTAAATACTTGAACATCATCGTCATCATCTACCGTTTTTACGATATATGTTCCTCCTTTTAGCCCAACTGTTGAAATGGTAGTTTGCAAAGCTTGCGTTACTTGTTCGATTACAATAGTTCCTTCTGAGTCTACAATCGTAATATATAAATTTGTAGGCGTTGATTGCCCTACAGTTACAGTAGTCATTCCTTGAATTACTGTTCTTGGTCCTCCTTGTATTTTTTCATCTACTACATTTTTGAAAATAGTATTATGACAAGGAAAAGAAAGACTAGCAATTTCTTTAGTGTTTAATGAAAATAAAACAATGATTGCTGTGCTGATAAAAAATTTTGGGAAATTCATATGATGTATCTTCTTTATTAATAACTCATGTTACACAGGAATAACTGGATTATAAGATCAAATATCTTTAATTCGTTGAGTGCCAATAAATTTTATTATGGATGAAATTAAACAGAAGCAAAATAATAACATTTTTATTCATTACATCTCTAACAATAAGGCCGCCTGTAGCTTAAAGGAATAAGAGAGGAGAAAGTGCTATTATTAAACAACTTCTTAGATAAATAGTCCCCTAAGATAATAAGTTGTCACATAAAGTTTCTTACAATTATCATTACTTCTTGGAAAAATAAAAAAAAGCCTAATCATTCCTTCAAACAACTAAGCTTTCTCTATCTATCTAGCAAGTAACAAAACAGGGCTTGAATTAATCAACCGTGATAGCAAATTCTTGATAATCTCCATTGTCATCTATTGTTTCTACTATATAGTTTCCCTTTTCAAGTCCAGCTACTGAAATTAGGGTACTTACTTTTTGAGTTTCTGTTTCTAAAACAGTATTGTCATCTGTATCTACAATCGTGATATATAGATTAGTGGCTGTTGGCTGTTGGACAGTTATATCTGTCATTGCTTGAATCACGGTTCTTGGTCCTCCTTCTACTTTCTGAATGGCTGTAGGGCTAGTTGATTGTATATTTAGGCTAGTGGCTGCATTGATATTTAGTGAGAAAGTAAGCGTAAGTAATGTTGCGATAAAAAGATTTAAGAAGCTCATATTATGTCTGTTTAGTGGTGTGTCTGTTAATTATAAGAATAGGAAGAATGTAGTGGAATGAGATAGGATGCGCCTAAATGTTTGTTATTCAACAGTGATACTAAAGGCTTGATAATCGCCATTGTCATCTACTGTTTCTACTGTATAATTTCCTTTTGGAAGGTCTTCTACTGAAATTAGGGTGCTGGTTGCTTCCGTTTCTACCTCTATTACAGCATTTCCGTCTTCATTTAGTATTCTTGTCTGTAAGTTTGTTGGCGTTGATTGCTCTACGATTACAGTAGTCATGGCTTGGATCACTGTTCTTGGTCCTCCATCTGCTGTAGTGGCTGCATTCATGTTCAGTGAAAAAGTAAGCGTAAGTAGTGTTGCGATAAAAATATTTAAGAAGCTCATATTATGTCTGTTTATGTCTGTCTGTTAATTATAAGAATAGAAAGGATGTAGTGGAATGGGATAGAATTTGGCTAAATGATTGTTATTCAACAATGATACTAAAGGCTTGATAATCGCCATTGTCATCTACTGTTTCTACTGTATAATTTCC
>CALDEP010000441.1 GCA_937942475.1 uncultured Aureispira sp. | reverse complement strand
ATTTGAGGGAATGAGAGGTAAGCCTTAGTTAATTTTTATCGTTCTTTTGCAAATCGTGTGGAGTTTAAAAGATAACTTATCTTTTAACAGCTATGAATTGGGATATAAGTTTTAAGTAGAAAGTCGTAAGTCGTTTATTATAAAAAGAAAATAGACGACTTTCTACTTAATACTTACGACTCGTACTGTCTAGTAAAAAACGGTTTAAATTATTACCACACGATTTACTGCGTGAGAAGAGTTGTCAAAGAATGAATAGAATAAACTTTGAAGTAAATACTGGACAGCAATCTATACTCTGAGGATTAACCAATTTACTCCGATCATACCATTCCAATTTGGATAATAGTCAATTACTTGTTTACAAGCTTTTGCCCATAAGGAGGTGCTTGTTTTTAATAAAAAAACAAGTATACCAAGACCTCTTATTATAGGATAACCACCATAAATCTTCGTACTCTTTGTTTGTCTAATCCTTGCCATGCCCTATCAATTTTTTTTATGAAATAATCCAGCTTTAACAACTATTTACTATCTGATAAAAGTTGTCTAAAACCAACATAATTAATACATGGCAAATGTAAGGCAGAAATGAAACGCAGCAAACAAAATCATAAACTATTGAAAAACAACACCTTCCAATTGTTCAATTGACTACCTATTTGTTCAATCAGGCAAAATATAAGGTTTGTCACCCCAAAATTACACTGGAGTAGATCGGTTTTTTCTAAAGTAAGAAGGCGTTATTCCTGTTATTTTTTTAAAATTGGCATTAAAGGCAGAAATGGATGCAAAGCCAACATCTTTGGCAATTCCTTCAATACTATAATGATCAAAGTCGGCAGAAGCTAGCATTTTTTTAGATTCAAAAACACGAAGTTCGTTAAGCCATTGGCTAAAGCTTTTTTGATAATAAGAATTGATCGCATCAGAGAGATACGTTCTATTGCTTTGAATTTTCTTCGCCAGCTTTTCTAATGTTAAGCCTTTGTCTCTATAAATTTTATTTTCTCCAATCTCTAGACTAAGGGCATCTATTATTGTCGAATAATCAGAACGAGGATTGGATGTTTTTAATTTGGGATTTGAAGTAGCTTTTTCTAAATCAATAGATTTTAATTGTTCTTTTAATAAAAACGTATTCTTTTCTCGAAGCGCCCTTAATTGTCGAAATAAAACGAAACAAGCAATCAATAACAATAGGCAAAAGAAGAAAAGCACCTCTTTTTTTTCGGCTTCTAATTTCAATAGCTCTGCGTTCATTTCTTTTTCCAGTTCCTCTGTCTGGATTTTGTGAAACATATCCATTTCAACAATTTTTGCTGATACGACATTCGTATTATAATAATTACTAATGCTGTCTGCTATTTTTAAATGAATATAAGCACTGTCTAATTGTTTATTTTTATAATACAACTCACTTAAGCAGTATTCAAAACGAAATGCATCTAGTTTGAAACCACTTTCTTCTGCCTTAGCCAAGCCTTGTCTATATAATTTTTGAGCTAAATAGAAGGAATCTTGCTTCATATAAATATCGCCAAGGTTACCATAGGTTCGCAGTTCGGCAAAATCATCTTTATTTTTTTTTATTCTTTTCAGAGCATCTAAGAGGTAGCTTTTTGCTTCTTCCAATTTCCCTAAATAACTATTGGTTAAGGCCATATTTAGCCTTAAATACAATGAATTTCTATTCGCTCCTAGCAATTCATAGCCCATCGCTCTTTCGAACGTTTTCATCGCCTCTTTATGCTTCAATAATGCATTTAGCCCAACGCCAAGTCGAACCACTTTATCTTGAATAATTTCTTTAGATACATTGCTAGAGTCTACAATCAAGGCTAAACTTTTTTGATATTGATTGGCAGCAAACTCAGGGTTCATAGAGCGTAAAGCCACACTTCCCATGGCACAAAAATATTCAGATTGTACGATTATAGAATATTCTTCTAATTGGGAATTTACCTTTGACAAGATATCCAAGGCTTTGTTATGATAGCCTAACTTATCTATCGCTGTACCATAAGCAATGACATTCATTGCTTTTAAATTAGCATCTTTCAGCCCCTTATCTAATAACTTATACACTGAATCAATTTCTCCAAATTCCTTTCCTTCTTTATACAATTTAGCATATAGATAGATGTCTAGTATTTCATTCTTTTCAGTTGCCTCAAAAAGCGTTTTTTGATTTGGTGCAACTTGCGCTATCAAGAGGACAGAATTCAAACAAATAAAGAGGATCAGTAAATTGAATGTTTTCATAAAAGGAAGGACTTTTTTTATACTCTAAATAGTAACTCCACACAAGATATATTTTTTATGAAAATTTTTTAATACTATTTTTCAAAGAATAAATTATCTAAGTCTAGAAAAGAGGGAACTCCTTTTTCAAAAAAGACAGGAAGATAAGGGTTAAACATAAAACGAAAAAAGGGCTAAGAATCACAATTCTTAGCCCTTTTCACTATTACTATATCTAATTTCTATTGCTCTGTCATTTTTGGATTGACGGTCTGCAAAGTAGTATTTTTTATTTTACCAGAACACAAGACTTCTGCTTCCACTCGACGATTCAGTTCACTACCATTTTTGTATTGAATCAAAGGTTGCGCCCCTCCATGATGAATGGTAATAATGCGGTTGGCATTAATTCCTTTTCCCATAATAGCCCGTTTTACAGTAAAAACACGCTTTTGAGAGAGTTCTAAATTCTTAAATGCATTACCAAAAATATCTGTATGTCCATGCAATACAATTTTTGCTTTTGGATGGAAGGTCAAATAATCAACAATCATATTGATCGTTTTCATTGCTTTGACACGTCCTACGAATTCAGGTTTATTATCATAAAAATAGATATTAGAAAGGATAATACGTTCATTGCAAGCTAGGTCTTCAATAGAAGACAAAGATTTAGGCATGTAATCAATTGGTTCCAATGATTTCGCTAACGGATTTTCGATTACCTTTTCAATTTTATCTTTCTCCTCAAAAGAAGCTTCTTCCTCTAAAGTGGTTGCACTCTTAATATCTGGATAATTAACGATTTCTTGTTGGCTATAAAAGCGTTTTATAACTGCTTCCATTTGATCTTCTGTGCCTAATATTTTACTATCTTTTGTCTTTAGAAGAATGTCATTACAATTAAAACGCTGTTCACCATTTTCTCCCAAATCTCCACCAATCAGGTGTACTGTTCGAACAGAACGAGGCATTATTTCAAAATGAACTTCACAAGTAATCACATCTCCTTTTTGAGCACTGATTTCTTTGCTTGAATTTTCACCTAATTCGACTACTTTGGCTTCATCATTTACACGAATGTTCTTAACCATTGCGGCTTTAGTAATCGTGTAAGCAGAAGAAGTTTCCGATCGAGTAGAGTTTGTTAATTTCCAAGCTTGTTCTTTGTTTGCTCCATAAAAAGCAACCACATCATTCTCTTTATTCGCAACATAGCGAACAAAGACAACTAGCTCTGTTTCTGTATAATCTATCTTCGAGATCAGAAAAGCATCTGATAACGTTCGATATTTAGGCAGATAATCGGTATAATCTGCCTTTGATGTTTGAGAAGTAGCATTTGCTTGGGACAGACTAATTAAGAATAAGCCTAAAAAGCAAAAAACTATTGCAAATTTGTTATGATTTCTCATTATAACTACAAAGTTTTATAAACTAAACTATATAAGGGGAAACTATGAATAGTATAATTATTTTAATTTAACAAGTCCAATATACACATTTTTTCCAAAAAACTTATTAATACATTAAGTATAAAAAAAACCTTTTTAAACTAACTTATTGGTTGAATTTTTAGGTCTGATAGATCTCATTATTATCTCATTAGCGCTTCGCTTAGAGTTAGATCTTAGATCCTTTCACTTTTAGATATTAGACTCCAACTCGAAGAACTCTATCGTGACTAAAAGGAAGAATCAGCAAAGCTAATTAAGCTGAAATTGGAATCTAATATATAAAATCTAAAAGCATGAACCTAGTGAACGAGCAGGCTTGATGCTCCACACCAAAAGAATAAACACGATCTCAAAATAGTCAAAAGCTAGTCCTAATTTTAATATTCATAAAAACCATCGTATAGAGTAAGAAACTTCATAAGCTTTTAACATTTGCTTAAGTTTAAAATTTTACCTACTTTTAGCCGTCCTTACCTAAAAATGCACCCTTCAATCCCCATATCAGTTACTCCTATATTAGTCTCAATCAACTTCTTTTTATATAAAAAGGTTGATTTTTTGTAATGAAAAAAAAGAATATGGCAACCGTACAGGCGAAAATGGCTACTTTCTTCCTAAGAAAGCTAAAAAGTCGTGCATTTAAACTGATGGACAATCACACTGTTTTCCGAGCAGAAAAAGAGAAAATATTCAGTCGTGTTCCTTGTCCTAAATCTGTCAACGTAAAATACTTTGATATAGATGGCTTAGAATCAGCTAGATTTATCCCTAAGAAGTCAAAATATGCACATAAAATCGTCCTGTACTTACATGGAGGTGGTTATACTTCTGGCTCCATCAAAAGCCATGCGGGCTTAATTGGCAGAATCACCTTAGAAACAGGCATTCCTCATCTAGCCATTAACTATCGACTGGCTCCAGAACACACCTATCCAGCGGCATTAGATGATGCCATCAAAGCCTATTCTTGGTTATTGGAAGAAGAACACTTCAAACCAGATGACATTATTATTATGGGCGACTCGGCAGGTGGTGGTTTGGCCTTAGCAGCACTCCTAAAAATAAAAACAATGGGCTTGCCCAATCCTTTGACAGCGGTAGTTATATCACCTTGGACGGACTTGACGGTATCGGGAGATTCTGCCCTTTCTAATCCAGAAAAAGATCCTATTTTAAGTGTTGACAAAGCTAGAGAATGGGCTAAATGGTATGCAGGAGATACCGCTTTGGAAGATCCTTTTGTCTCCCCCGTTTTTGGAGATTTATCTGATTTACCTCCAATTCTAATACAAGTAGGAACAGATGAAATTTTATTGAGCGATGCAGTTCGTTTTGCTGTTTTTGCTGCCATGAAAGACTCTGATGTCACCTTAACGATAGAAGAGGATATGTCTCACGTTTGGCACTTCTTTTGGCAATATATTCCCGAAGCGAAAAATTCAATTAAGGATATTGCACAATTCTTAGACAAGCAAATCAACGAATGGCAAACGACACATCCAGAAGCACCTAGCTCTTTGGGTAAAAAGACCGCTGATGCCGCCAAATTGTCTTATGAGGCATTCAAATTGGGCAAAAATGCTTTAAAAAAGAAACTGTCTAATTAGATTTTTTGTCTTTTAAAACCTAAAAGCAGCAATCATTTTAAAATGATTGCTGCTTTTTTTTAACTCTAATTCTGGACTTCTTTTACTTAAAATAAACATCAAAGAAAGAACGAATTAACTTTCGCTCTAATTCTTTCGGAGCTTCTGCAAATGCTCCTGTTGGGCGATTGGCTAAAATGACATTCAACGCTAATGCCTGATGTCCTAAAATACTTGCCAAACCATAAATGGCAGAAGTTTCCATTTCCAAATTTGTTACATTCAAATTATCATAAGAAAAAGGTTCTAACAAATCAAATAATTCTGGAACAATACTCTCGGCTCTAATCGTTCTGTTTTGAGGGGCATAAAACCCTGTTGCCGTTGCTGTAATACCATGTTTCCATTCGGGTCCTTGAAACAGATCTACTAAAGCTTGTGATGCTCGGCTATAAGTTGGAGAAATTGGAAAATTAAAATTTATATTTTTCAAAAAAGCATTAAAATCCTGCTCTAAGCCTTTCGCTTTAGCATCCAATTGTTGCTTATAAAAAAGCATCAAACCATCAAAACCAATTCCATAATCTGCGGCAACTAAGCTCTCCACAGGAATATCTTTCCGAACTGCCCCTGATGTTCCCAAACGAATTAAATTTAAAGCCGTATGCTTTTCTTTAACCGTTCTAGTCTCAAAATCAACATTCACCAAAGCATCCAATTCATTCACAACAATATCAATGTTGTCTACTCCAATGCCACTTGCCAGGCAAGTAATTCGCTGATTTCCAACACGCCCTGTTGTTGTAATAAATTCTCGTTTCTGTTTCGTAAATTCAATCGAATCAAAGTGTGCAGCCACTTTTTCAACACGTTGAGGATCACCAACAAGGATGATTGTTTCTGCAATATCTTCTGGTCGGATGCCCAAATGGTAAATACTTCCATCGGGATTTATAATAAGATTGGCGTCTTTTAATGCTTCCATAATCGGTCTATTTCAATAACTATTTATATGCGCTGTGCAAGTAAAAGTCAGCAAAAAGCAGCCTTTACTAGTTCTGCACACAGATTTTTTTTAATAAAAACAAGCTATAAATATAGTAAAGAAAAAACATTGAAACAAGAAAAAATGAACATAGATGGTTTGAGTGCCTCTAATGGGTCCATTAGGCATTTGGTGGTAACTTTTTTTGATCTTCTAATAAAGCTATAATACGATCTACTTTATTTTCTAAACGCTCTACATCGCCCTTCACTTCCCTTACCTGTTCTTCTAACTCGTCGTTATTATCACTCACCATTGCATCTACAAAAATAGAATTCACAATCGACAAACCAATCACCCCTCCAAAAACCAAAATGAGTATAAAATATAACTTGGTAAAAAAGGCTTGGTAGATATTTACTTTCCCACTAGCATTTATCTCTTCGGGAATTGCGTTCCACCCTTCTATCGTAAAGACTTTAAACATGCTGTAATAAGAAACAATTGGATCGCCAAAGTGCTCTGGTGCAATATGTTGATACATATAACAAGAGAGAATCGACATAATGAACACAAAGAGAAAGAAACCAATTAAGACCATAAACGAAGCTCGCATGGCTTCTCGTATAGAATTAAAAATGTGCTCCACCTGTGGAAAAAATTGTATAAATCGGAAAAACTTAAAGACTCTAAAGACTCGGAATACTAATAAAAAACCAATGTTTGCTGTTTCATAATCAATGAACATCCGTGCAATCAAAGGAGGCAAAGACAATAAAATAAGCGCCACATCAAACTTATTCCAAGTAGATTTTAAATACTCCTTGAGTCCAAAATGCCGCCCTTTCACAAAAACCTCTACCAAGAAACAAACCGAAATAACATCGTCCACCAACATCAAGGCATGATGCGTTTCTAGCCCTATGGTTTTAATAGGAAAACCTTGCAGAAAAATAATGACAGCATTGATCGAAATCAAAGCTAAAATTATATTATCGTTTAAAAAGATTTTTTTGAGTGGATTCATTAGTCTAGAATGTAATGCTATTTAGTTTCGATAATATAGATGAATTTAGAAATTTTCTCCAATTGCTCTGGTAAATCCTCCCCTTCCATCGTATTTTCTGTAGGTACGTAATCTATATTTTTCGATTGATCCATAAAGAAAGATAAATAATCAGACTTAATCGCATAACCTGCTGCTTCAGCAAGGTTGGGATTTAGTTTTGAACTAACAATTCCAATGATATTTCCGTCTGAATTAATTAATGGCCCACCACTATTACCAGGTTGCACGGCTGCTGAGAATTGAAATTGTGAAACACTTCCTTTATAACCACTTTCGGCATTAATAATACCATTGGTAACTTTGAGTTCATTTCCCATCAAATCCTTTATAGGATAACCCAAAGCAAAGGCTTCCTCTCCTTTTTTGACCGCTTTAGAACTTTCTATAGCATAAGGAGGATTAGGAAAGTTAATTAGCGTAGAATTAATTTTTAGAATCGCTAAATCATTGACCTCATCTAAAGAAACAACAGATGCTTCAAAACTGCTGCCATATTCTCCGTTAATTCCTTTAACAGTAATACTTTTAGCTCCGTCTATTACATGAAAATTAGTCACAATATACCCCTTGTCACTTAGTAAAAATCCAGTTCCAGAACCAGCTCTCTTTGTTATGAAACTACTAGGAAGTTTGCCTATTGGGTTTGTAATATCTTCTTCCTCTTCTATGGTGTTTGTATACTTGTATTTACCCATTATTTCTTTACCATCCTTTTCGCTAATAAGTGAATTTACCTGTTTTTTGAATGGATTAACAATAACACAGTAGTGTTTTTTATTTTCCTTGATCTCTATAGTTCCTTCAGCCCTCATATTTCCACCACTATAAACAAGCGTAAGCGTTAATCTACCTTTAGAATAAATCTTATACTTTAACACTTCGCTCATTTTAATAACACCTGCCAATTTATCGTTAAGATACACCCGAATAGATATATTTTTATAGGCTTTAGGAGCATTAGGCAAAAATACAATTTCAGCATAATCTTGAGAAGATTCAGCGTCTTGGGCAGAAGAATTAAAGGAACAAAAGAAAGAGAGCATTAGGATAAAAACAAGCTTAAAAAATGTCATGGTTTTCGTTTTTAATAATAAAAAAAGTTTAGTTTTATTTTTAGCACC
>CALDEP010000440.1 GCA_937942475.1 uncultured Aureispira sp. | reverse complement strand
CCAAGAAGCCAAACCTAATGATACTTATATGTTTACAGAAGTAAAAGCAAAATGTCCAGGAGATGTAGTTGGACGTCGTGTAAATGGATTGTCTTTTAAAATCCGTTAAGCTTTGTAAATAGGTGAGTTTATAATTATTCTAATTGGGCATTTATATTGCCCTTTCTTTTAAATAATGAATCGAGAGAAGGCGAGTGCTGTCTAGAAACAGCATAGCCCTTCTTTTGCCTAAGAAATGCAAAATAAAACAACTATGATTCTTATAAAAAAAATAATGTTTATCGCCTTGGTCGTATTGAGTACTTTTTTGATGTCTAGTACAAGTTCTAATCATACGGCTCATCCAGATTATAATAAAACGGGGAATATTACGGCTTCTGAATTCAAGGCACAACTAGGTTTGATTGCATGGCTGAATGATTTTGATTTTGATGCAAAATGTAGTGTGGATTCTTATACCTTATATTATACCGCAAGAAGAAAAGATCCTGTGGTGCTAAAAGCAAGAGGCGGTAAGTTCAAAGGAACGATCAATAAAATTATTAAGCAAGCTGCTTCTGGCGATCAATATACCTTTACAAACGTAAAAGTGAAGTGCCCTGGAGATGTGGTTGGACGTCCAGCAAATAGCTTATATTTTAAAATAAGATAAAACAGTTTTAACTTATGGACACTATCAAATCAATCAGTATTACTACCTTTTTCATAGTTTTGTTGGCAAGTAATTTAGGCATCTTTATAGAAGGGCTTTTGGAAATCTTTCCCCCCAGTACAGGCTATAGTTTTACTGGAAATGCAACTAAAAAAACAACAGACTTAGACATCGGAACATTGGCGATAGCAGCTGATAAGATGAATGTTTTTTATATTGGAGTTGAAAACCCAATCACTGTAGCGGCTTCAGGGCTAGATAATAAAAACTTATCTCTATCAGCAGACGGAGCGATAATCAAACCAACAGAAGCTGGACAATATTCAATTGTTTGTAGTAAGCCTGGACGAGTAGACTTAACCGTCACCAATAAAAGTACAGGGAACTCTAAAACCGTCAGCTTTAGGGTTAAAAGAATACCTGATCCTATCGTTAGAATGGGAAGAAAGATAGATGGTTTGATGGGCTCAGGTGAATTTAAAGCACAACCTGGCTTGACTGCAAATTTAGATAACTTTGATATGGATTTGAAGTGTACGATACAATCTTACACCTTATATTATGTTTGTAAGCGTTGTGATGCTGTCGAAATGCAAGGATCTGGAGGACGTTTCACAGGACAAATTTCTACTGCAATTCGTCAAGCAAAGCCTGGGGATCAATATGCTTTTACAAATGTGAAAGTGCGTTGTCCTGGAGATGTTGTGAGTAGAAGAATAAATGGATTATCGTTTAAAATTAGATAATACAAGTTTCGTTTTCTTATTAATAAAAAAAGCAAGACTTAAAACATTCATGTTTTAAGTCTTGCTTTTTTTTATCTATTCCAAAGTCTACAATAAGCACTTTCAGGATCGTATCTTTCTTGTTGAAGCGTTGGATCAAAGACCTTGTTTCGAGTATTATTACCAACTCCTGCAACATACATCCAGTTGCACCAGTTTAATGAAATGTCGTAATCAATCAAGTGCTTTTCAAAAAAGGTAGCCCCCCAGCGCCAATCAACCTTTAGGTGATGAACTAGATAACTCGCCACATTTTGGCGTCCACGATTACTCATATAACCCGTGGCAATTAATTCTTTCATATTGGCATTGATGAATGGATGTTCTGTGTTTCCTGTACACCACTGCTCAAATTTCTTGATGTTATTGGTATAATTTTTAGAGCCTTTATTTTGAATGCCTTTCAGGGCATAAATGTCCGTCTGTCCTTGGAGCGCAACCAGCATGAAATATTCTCGCCAAAGTAATTCAAACAACAACCAATAGGTACTGTCATTTTTTTCGACTTGATTTTCAAAGCCCTTAATCGCATAATATACCTGCACGGGAGATAAGTTTCCTACAGCCAAATAAGCAGAAAGTTTAGAGGAGTAATTTTCTCCAATCAACTCATTTCGAGTTTCTTTATACTCTAGAATTGCTTTAGATTCTCCAATATAGTAATTCAATCGTTCGTGTGCCGCAGATTCCCCACCTGTAAATGGATAGGCACTATTAGGATGTTTAGGGTGTTTGATTAATTCAAACGTATCTGAAAACGCATGGCTATCTGCAAACTTTTTTAACAGGGGATCTTGTGTCATATCTCGAACATCAAGGTTTGCCTCGACCTCTTTTCGAAAAGGAGTAAATACCTTTGGCAATTCAGTAAAAGGCAATTCATCCATTGCCACTAAATTATCATCTTCACAAGTAAAAACAGCCGTTAATTCACAAAGCATTCCCAATATATTGCCTTCGTAGACCCCTCTAGGGTAGGAAGTGACCGTATGTTCAATTTCGTATGCTTTACAAATTTCTTTGAGTTTAGCCGCTAAATTTTCATCGTCCTTCAATAAAATTAAATCAATTTTCTCTTTGGCTAAATTGGCTTTGAGCTCCAAGGCAGCTTCTAAGAAAAACTGGTACCTAAATTTACCCATTTCTTGACCAATTTTATTCAAGTGTGTATTTGCCTTCGAGGGAATAACAAGTACAGGAACTACCTTCCAAAAATGAAAGTATGCATAATACAAAGATGGATTGTCTTGTATCCTCAAGTTATTTTGGAATAAGTATAGACAAGTATTTAAGTTACAAGTGTTCAATGTGATTTAAATATTTTAAAGCCTGTTGTAATATAACGTTTTGCTCTTCAGAGCTAAATTTTTCCCAGATACGGTATACCATTCCCATTCTAGGATTGGATTGCAATAAATCTGCATGTTGATGAATAAAATTCCAATACAAAGCATTAAAAGGACAAGCCTTTTCGCCTATTTTTTCTTTTTTATCATAATGACAATTTTGACAATAATTGCCCATTTTATTAATATAATTAGCAGAAGCACAATAAGGTTTGGTGGCAATAATACCACCATCTGCAAATTGGCTCATTCCTCTAGTATTTGTAATTTCAACCCATTCAAAGGCGTCTATATAAATACCTAAGTACCACTTGTCTACTTCTGAGGGCTTAATGCCTGTTAACAGGCAAAAGTTACCTGTAACCATCAATCTTTGAATGTGATGTGCATAAGCAAAATCCAAGGATTGTTGAATGGACTTCTGAAGACAATTCATCTTCGTTTTTCCATCCCAAAAGTAAGCGGGTAAGGGCCTTTTAGCGTTTAATTTATTTAAGTTTTGATAATCAGGCATTTCTCTCCAATAAATTCCCCGCATAAATTCTCGCCAACCTAATATTTGACGAATAAACCCTTCTGCTTGAGCAATATTAACCTGCTCATTCTCTTTGTAGACTTGTTCCACTGCTAGTATAACCTCATTAGGACTAATAAGTTTAATATTTAGTGAAAAAGATAGCCTACTATGATACAAACTCCAATATTCTTGATGCATAGCGTCCTGATACAAGCCAAAATAAGGAAGCATTCGAACTAAAAAATCCTCCAAAGCTGCCAAGGCATCTTTGCGATTCATAGGCCATACAAAGGCATTCGTATCTATATTACCAATAAAATTTAAATTGGCGGCTTGAATATCTTGATAAATTAGGCTGACATCTTGCTTCAATAAATAAGGAGGCGCAACTGTATGTTTTTTAGGTAATTTTTTTCTATTTTCTTTATCATAATTCCAAGATCCACCAATAGGATCAGCACCATCCATCAATATGCCATGTTTTTGGCGCATCGAGCGATAAAAGGGTTCCATGATGCTTGTTTTTCTATGCTGAAAGAAATCCCTTAAATCTTCTCTTTTAGTATAAAAATGTTCGGTATCTACCGCTTTTGAAGCGATGGATAATGTGGTACTATAATTTTGAAGCAATTGATCCAAACGATATTCGTCAGGCAATTGATATTCAAAGTTTTGGATCGAATGTTCTTTTATCAAGACGTCCAAATTCTTGGCAAAAGATTGCTGATTGTGTTGGTCTGTTATATTATAATAACAAGTAGCATGCCCCTCAGAAGCCAATTGTGTTTCAAATTGACGCATGGCTCCAAAAATGCCGATAATTTTTTGAATGTGATGCGTGACATAAGCACTTTCGGGCTCAATTTCCATTAAAACATACAAAACAGCATCGTCTACCTGCTTCAGCCAAGAATGCTGTAGGTTCAATTGATCGCCTAAAATTAGCCTTAAAGTAGTGTAAGAAGCCATGATTTTTCCTTAACGTTTGGATACTTTGTTATTTGAAATAGAGCGTTGACGAGAACATTTAAAACGCCCTTCTTCAAAATTTCGTTTGCTACTGTGTTTTGTTTTTCTGCCAGACACTCGTTTGCGCCACATCCTAAAACTAGAAGGCTTCATTTTTTGGCGCATTAATTCAATGACTTGGCGTTCTGGCAAGCCAAATTGAAATTTAATGGCATCAAAGGTCGTTCGATCTTCCCAAGCCATTTCAATAATTCTATCGATCTCTCGAACACTAAGTTCGGCTAGTTTTTTTTCTTGGAATTGCATGAATTTTTAATATTCTTTTAGTTTCTTGTTTGACAATAGGATCTTTTCTCAAAGACCAAAATATATCTCTGGCTCGTTTTCCCGTTTTAACACTATCAACAATTGGATTTGGATAATGATTTCCAAGTTCAAAACCAATTCTTAAAGCCTCCAAAGGCGGTATTGTCCAAGGCGTATGAATGTATTCTTTTGGTATTAATTGTAATTCTGGAACCCATTTTTTTATAAAAATCCCTTTTTCATCATGTTCCAAAGACTGTTTTAAGGGATTATAGATTCTAACTGTATTAATTCCTGTAATGCTGGCTTGCATTTGAATTTGTGGAAAATGAATGCCTGGTTCAAAATCTAAAAATAAAGCCCCCAAATGTTCTGCTGCAATACGCCAATCTTGTAATAAATGTTGTGTAAAAAAAGAAACCAACATAGCGCGCATTCTAAAATTAATATACCCCGTTTGGATCAGGCAACGCATACAGGCATCGACTAATGGATAGCCCGTTTGTCCTTCTTTCCAACGCTTAATATAAGATTCGTTGGACGTTATTTTTAGCGAATTGTATCCTTGATTCAAAGGCTGAGATTCCATCGTAACTTCATCTTCAAATTTCTGAATAAAATGACTTCGCCAAACTAGGCGGTCTATAAAGCCATAAAGTAATTTTCCATTTGCCCGTTTTTTCTGTGTTGCCTTTGTTTCTTGATAAATTTTTCGAAGACTAATATGTCCCCAAGCCAAATAAGGCGACAAGCGACTACAGCTTTTTCGACTTTCTAAGGGTTTTGAAATATGATAGCGATAACGCTCGTAGCGACCGTCTAAAAAACTCTTTAATATTTTTAAGCCAAGACGTTCTCCTCCTTTCTGAAAAAGAAGCTCCTGTTTAGAACTTATAAACTGTTTTGTAAAACTAGTTGCGTCAAAAGCTACTTTTAATTCATTAGGAATAGAGACAAAGCTTGCTTTTTTATAATCGGTTATTGGAATGGGAGCGTGCATGTATTCAAACCAGTTGTTAAACCAATCTTTTCGATTAAAAACAGCCCGTCGAATTCCTTCTGTAGAATATTCTCGCCAAGGAATTTGCTTGGTTTTTAGAAACTTTTTAACGGATTTATCTCTGTCAAAAGTCCATTGAATACCCGATTCTTGACTAGAATAAAGCCCCTTGATAATAAAATGTTCCTGGCAAGCTTTTAGAAAATCAATAAAATCTCCTTGAATTACCTGTACGTTTTGAGGATGTAGGCTTCTAAGTTGCAAATGCATGTCTCGCAAGCCTTCAATGACAAATTTCCAATGCCGCTGGCTGTACAAAGGCATCCTAATTAAAGGTGTTTCAAAACAATAAACCAATAGAATGGGACTTCCTTCCAAGACGGCCTTGTGGAGTGGCAAATGATCGTGCAAACGAACATCTCTTTTTAACCATACTATGTTTATTGTTTCTTTCATACACACTTGTTTTAACCAGAATTCAAGAACAATGTTTATAGAATAGATTTTTTTTATTGAATTAAAAAGCAATGATTTTTAAAGCGCTAATTATTAAAAAGATCAAAAAAATTCTAAAAATAAAAAAAAAGTTTCGTCAATAACTGTAACCTTTTCTGCTGAGATACTTATGAGAGCAAAGAGTGCTAACGAGTTTCTTTGCCTTTTACTCCAACGCTTTTGATTATTAAATAATTAAAATTGAAAAAAAAATGACGACGAAAAAAATAATGTCTGCCTTTGTATGGAGCTTTTGCTTTTTGATGGGAGCGACAACTTTTGCTCAGGATAATAACAACGTAACAGAATCGGGAAATATAGAAAAAGTAGCACCAAGAGATGGTTTTTATGACCGTTACCTACACAAAGAAAAACAGGTTTTGGCTTATGATTATATCCATGAGAAAGATGTGTTTTGGGAAAAAAGAGTTTGGAGATTAATTGATACTAGAGAGAAGCGCAACCATATTTTTAGAAATGAAAAAGCGCCTTTTATTAATATCTTAATTGAAGCAGGTCA
>CALDEP010000439.1 GCA_937942475.1 uncultured Aureispira sp. | reverse complement strand
AACAATCCGCTCTGTAGCTTGCGTGCTAGGCTTAAAATTGATATAAGGACTTTTGTTGACATCAAAGATACCTCTTCTGATGGCAAGGTTGATGTATTTTCGAACTTGTTTGTGATGGGTATACACGGTGTTAATGTGCAAATTGTGGGCATATAAGAACTTATCAAAGGCATCCACCAAATTATAGGTCAATTCAGAAAATTGGATATCCTTTTGGAATTTAACCCAATAATTAAAAGCCGTTCCGTGCTTCTTTTTGGTTTCCTTGGTCAACTTGGTATCGTTTTCCATCTCGTATTTCCAAAAAGCCGTAAAGGATTGCACATCGTCGTACTTAAAATAGTCGTCCAATTGTTCCAAAGTAATAGAGTCGTACTTTTTGATTCGCTCCAGGGCGTAGACTTCCAGTCCGTCCAGTTGTCGCCTTATCTCGGCATTGTACTGAAAACTGTTCGGATGATTGATAACAGTATTGCTCTTCTCGCTCCATTGCGAAGGGCTAAGATAAATACCCGTAGAGAAATATTTTCTTTTTTTATTCAAGTACGCTCTTATCTGGAGTAAAGCCGTACCATCTTTTCGAAGTTTACTATTTGCATTGTAAACAACTGAGAATTGAATCATGATTTATCTTTTTTAGTGTTTGTAATAGAATTACAAGAATCATTCTAAAAAAGAGACCATGAAGTCAAGGAAACAAACTCAAATTAGCCCCCCAAAAACAAGGGTGGCTAAAAAGTGACAAAAAACAGCAATTAATTATCACTTCAAAACAGCAAAAAAAGTAAAATTGTGTAAAAAAAGTTTGAAACAGCGATGTTAACTAGCTTACACAATCCTTCTCTTTAGTATAAAACATAAGAAAAGTACTAAAAAACGGGTGACCAATGAGTGACATGAAAATGCCTTCATGCGCTCTGAGAGCGTATAGGCTGTGTCACCCTAAAAAAAACAGCCCAAAACTTAAAGACATAAAAAAAAGCTAGAACCTCGATGTTTGCTAGCTTTCAATTTTTTATTTGTAGATAAATGCCTACAAAAAGAGTGCCCGGGACAAGAGTCGAACTTGCACACCCATAAGGGCACCAGCCCCTCAAGCTGGCGTGTCTACCAATTCCACCACCTGGGCAAAAGATGATTCAACAAAGCCTGTTGAATAAGTGGATAGCAAAGATACTTAGTTTTTGCATTATTGCAAATTTCCGTACTTTTTTATTTTGAACAAGCGCAATTCTATAATTGTTCCTCAGAAATGATTTATTTTGATAAAAAATGAATGAATGATAGATCTATTATTAGCTAGACTAGAAAAATATGCCTCCTTGAAGGAAGAAGAAGCCGCTTATTTGGCAGAGCACCTCGTGATTAAGCAGTATGCTAAAAATGAAATGATCTTTTCAGAAGGGAATATTGCACGGACGATTTATTTTGTTTTAGAAGGCTGTGTGCGTTTGTTTTATAATGTGGATGGGCTGGAAAAGACCGCCTTTTTTTATACAGAAGGCGATTTTATTTGTGCTGGGGAAAGTTATAATTTAGAGATACCTGCGATAGAAAATTACCAGGCGATAGAGGAGAGTGTGGTGGTGCATTTTGATAAGCGGGTGAATGAAAAATTGATGGATTCTTTTCCAATTTTTCAAAATATTGCTTTGGTAGCGACCGAAAATGAATTGATTACTTGCCAAAAAATGTTGGCCTCCTTTATTACCAAAAGCCCAACAGAGCGTTATTTGAATTTATTGGAGACGAATGGAGCGCTTTTTTTGCGGGTGCCACAGCAGTATATTGCGTCATATTTGGGCGTTTCTCCTGAAACATTGAGTCGTATTAAGAAAAGAAGTACCCGAAAAGGCTTACTTGACGATGGTCAAGAGTAAAGAGTTTTTTATACTTTAAGTTTGTTTTTATTAAAGGAATAGAACAACAACAAGATGAAAACAAAACGAATTTTATTGGCAGGAGGAACAGGATACTTAGGCGCTTATGTCTTGCAAGAATTACTAGCACAAGGCTATCCAACTAGGGCTGTGGTGAGGAATTTGAAGAGAGTAACTATTCAACATCCCAATTTGGAAATTGTTGAAGCCGAAGTGACTAAAAAAGACAGTTTAAAAGGAATCTGTGACGGAATAGATGTGGTGATTAGCACGGTAGGGATTACTAGACAAAAGGATGGTTTGACCTATATGGAGGTGGATTATCAGGCCAATCTAAATTTACTAGAAGTAGCAAAAAGGGCAGGTGTTCAGAAATTTATTTATGTTTCTGCCATTAATGGAGCTCAGTATCGAGATTTGAAGATATTTGAAGCAAAGGAGCGCTTTGTAGATGCTTTGAAGGCATCGGGTTTAGATGACGTGGTGCTTCGTCCGAATGGCTTTTTCTCGGATATGAAGGATTTTTTGGCAATGGCGAAGCGTGGGCGAGTGTATTTGTTTGGAGATGGTGCCTATCAGTTGAATCCTATTCATGGGGCAGATTTGGCAACTGTTTGTGTGGATTGTATCGAAAAAGAAGTGAAGGAATTAACTATTGGGGGACCTGATTTGTTTACACAAAATGAATTGGCTGAATTGGCTTTGAAGGCATGGGGAAATAAAGTTAAAATAGTACATTTACCCGACTGGATTCGTCGAACAATTATTTTTATAATGAGAAAAGTAACCTCTTCTAAAACCTATGGTCCAATTGAATTTTTTTTGACGGTAATGGCAGCCGATAGTTTGGCGCCTAAATATGGTAAAGAACACTTGAGCCAGTTTTTTGCAGAAGAGGTTCGGAATTTAAAACAATAAATAGCTTTGAGTATTCAAAGAATGAAACCTAGGATTATGACATTTGACAAACATCAAGCCTATCAGCAGGCAGTAAGCGAGATTAATGCAATTTTGGAAGGAGAAACGAACCTTATTTTAAAAATGGCAACTATTAATTGTGTGTTGAAACAACATTTGCCTTACTATTATTGGGTTGGTTTTTATTGTGTGAATAAGGGGCAATTAATGGTCGGTCCTTATCAAGGAACCTTGGGCTGTTTGCACATTCCTTTTTCTAAGGGCGTTTGTGGGCGTGCTGCTCGACTGGAAGCGACTCAGTTGGTGGAAAATGTCCATGACGATCCTTCTCATATTGCTTGTGATAGTCGGACAAATTCCGAGATTGTGTTGCCTGTTTGGGATAATACGGGCAAATTAATTGCCGTGTTTGATGTGGATAGTACTAGCGTGGCTTCTTTTGATAAGGTGGATCAATCTTATTTGGAGCCTTTGTTGGAATTGCATTTTAAGAACAGCGAATTGGTGACCGCTTATCAATAAAAAAATAAGTTGGTTCTTTTATTTTGACATAGGAAGCTATTCGTAATAATGTTTATTATTATCACAATAAAAAGAGAGTTTTAGTAGAATATTTTTATTTTTAGGAATACATTACTTCGTGTAGAACTCGAAGACTCAGCGTAGCTAAATTATATCAGTTTGATTATTAGTAGGATATCTTTAAAATGTCAAAAATATTAAATTACTGATAATCAAACTGATATAAATTTTTTTTATGCTTTTTGGTAAAAAAACTAAAACCTTGCAAAAGCAGCGAAGCTAATCCCACGAAGTATTAGAATAGAAGAAACACAGTTTTAACTCCAACCAAAACATGCAGAAGTTACAAAACTATATCAATGGTGCTTTAGTTGCGCCAGCGTCGAATCAATACATAGATAATTATGAGCCTGCAACGGGACAAGTGTATTCCTTGATTCCAGATTCTGGAGAGGAAGATGTTCATGCAGCCGTCGAAGCCGCAGAAGCTGCTTTTCCTGCTTGGTCGATGACGCCAATTGCAGCACGCTCTAAGATTTTGATGCGCATTTCTACTTTGATAGAAGCAAATTTAGACCGTTTGGCTTTGGCAGAATCTGTTGATAATGGAAAGCCTGTTTGGCTGGCGAAAATGGTAGATATTCCACGTGCGGCTAGCAACTTTCATTTTTATGCTACAGCGATTCATCATTACGCTACGGGCGCACATCCAATGACAGATAAAGCGATTAATTACACCTTGCGAGATGCGATTGGTGTGGTGGGCTGTATTTCTCCTTGGAATTTGCCTTTGTATTTATTTAGCTGGAAAATTGCTCCTGCTTTGGCAGCAGGGAATTGTGTGGTTGCCAAGCCTTCGGAAGTGACGCCTATGACGGCTTATTTGTTGTCAGAATTGTGCATAGAAGCAGGCTTGCCCAAAGGCGTTTTGAATATTGTACATGGACTAGGACATTCGGCTGGAAATGCGATTGTTTCTCATGATAAGGTCAAGGCGATTTCGTTTACTGGTGGAACGCAAACAGGGGCGCATATTGCTAGAATAGCCGCTCCTAAATTCAAGAAATTATCACTAGAATTAGGTGGTAAGAATCCAAATATCATTTTTGCAGATTGTGATTATGATAAAATGTTGAGCACAACGATGCGTTCTTCTTTTGCCAATCAAGGGCAGATTTGTTTGTGTGGTTCTCGTATTTTTGTAGAACGCCCTATTTATGAGCGTTTCAAAAAGGATTTTGTAGAACGGGTTAAAAACCTAAAAGTAGGAGATCCAAATGAGAAGGACAGCAAAATGGGCGCTGTGGTTTCTAAGGCACATCAAGAAAAGGTTTTGTCTTATGTTGCCTTGGCTCAGGAAGAGGGCGGAACTGTTTTGGCAGGTGGAAAGGCGCTTACAATAGAGGGGCGTTGCAAAGAGGGCTATTTTATTGCACCAACCATCATTGAGGGTTTGGATTATAATTGTAGAACGAATCAAGAAGAAATTTTTGGACCAGTAGTGACGATTATGCCTTTTGACAAAGAAGAAGAAGTCTTGATGTATGCCAATAGTGTACGGTATGGCTTGGCCTCTACTTTGTGGACGAGCAATATTAGTCGGGCAACTCGAATGTCACAGCAATTACATGCAGGAATTGTCTGGGTGAATTGTTGGTTGTTAAGGGATTTGAGAACGCCTTTTGGTGGGGTCAAAGCTTCTGGAGTTGGTCGGGAAGGTGGTTTTCATGCCTTGGACTTTTTTACAGAGCCTAAAAATGTTTGTATAGAGTATTGAT
>CALDEP010000438.1 GCA_937942475.1 uncultured Aureispira sp. | reverse complement strand
CGTTCAATCATTTCAGCTACTTTGCCAACCGAACCAGCCGCAATAGCACTCACAGATTGAACAAAAGCATCGACCAATTCCATGATTTGGCTTCCTTTTTCAATAAAGAATTTGGCTACATCCACAATCATCATAGCCGCCTTAACAAAGGCACCAGCAGGCGTCAACATCGCTAATAAATACTTAACACCAGCCTCAACAACTTCCGAAATCAGCATTCCAGTAATCGAACCCATGATGGTTTCTTGCAAATCGCCAAACTGCTCTTTTAGGAATTCCCAAGCACCACCCAGACCATCTTCACGCAAGACCTGGAAGATTTCGAAGCTCTCTTCAATCGTTCCAACAGCCCGTTCACCCAATACGCCAACGGCTCTCTCTCTGATGAAATCCCAAGTCATACCCAAAGCCTGTGTGGTAATACTAAAGACCCCTTCTAAACTAAAAATATTCTCAGGCATCTCAATACCAGCACCCGACATGGCACCAGTCAGCCATTCTACAAAACCAGTCGTCAAATACTCATCAATTTTAGACATGAAATTAGAAATACCATTTCCAACCCCCTCAATCAAATTTCCTAAGAACCCAATTGGATCCGTAATAATAGCAGTAATGGCATCCATTGCCGCAGACAAAATACCCATTAAGGCATTTCTGACCTCTAAAATGGTTCCAATGGCAGCATCTACAGCATCTAGAGCAATATCAATCAAACCGCGATTAGCGGTTTTCATTTCCTCAATACGACTATCTACAGCGGTAACATTATCAATATATTTTTGCGCCAAGCTATCAATCAGCTCACCTTGTTTTTCGTTTACTTTAGTATTCAGTTCGTCAAATTTTCTATTGATAGACGAGGCTGTTTTTTCACCTACTTTTTGAAGGTTATCAGGTAAAGACGCTACATAGTCCGCTACCTCTTGACGCCCAGTTTGAACCCGTTGTTTTGCCGCTGTTAATTCTTTAGCCACCAAATCCGCTATGGTTTGAATGGTTTGTTTCATAACATCAATATACAAGTTTCGACCAGTCACAAAAAACTGGTTGACTTCATCTGGCAGACCAGCTGCGGCATCATAGAGCCAAGTAATCGAGCCGACAATAGCCCCTTCATAACGTTTCTCCTTATAGGCCGCCATTTGACGGGCAACATATTCTTCAAAACGACCTTGTGCTTTGGCTGCTCCAGCATCAAATAATCTACTTACTTGACCATCTAGGCGAGATAAAGTACCCTCTACATCTGTTTTGGTACTTTGATAAATACTATTAATTTTTGTGGCAACCTTTGCTTCTTCTGCGGTATAACTGCTACTAGCGTTCTCTTGTTTTCCTTGAACATTGGTTAAGATATTGGCTCGATCTTGATGCATGGATAAAAGATCATCTTTGCCACCTTGTTTTGCACCAGATTTTGTTTCCGCTAAACTTTGTTCTTCCTCTGTACGAAGCTGTTGAGGAGCATTTGTACTATCTTCTTGAGCCGTATTCTTCGTTTCCAAAGCATTCATTAATGTTGGCTCATTGGATTTTTCTAATTGCTCATCTGTAATTTCGTTATCCGTGAATTGTTGCGCTAACTCTTGCGAATTTTGTTGTATAGGTTGTTCAACTTCTTCTGTTTTTTTCTTCTTTGGCATTGCTTGTTCAATACCCAAATCTTTAGGCTTTCGACCAATAGGAGCATCGCCAAGTGGTCTAACTACTTTACTAGGAATCCCCGACTCGTTGGGTGTTTCTTTGGTAGCCGTTTCGAGTGGACCTACAGAAGTTGTTTTCTTTTGCTGGATTTGTCCAGAAGTAGCCGATTTTACTTCATGTACCTTGTTCTTATTTTTAAACTCATCGGCTTCTTTTTCTGATTTTGGTGTAATGGCTTTGATTTTAGCCATCAAGCTGTTTACGAAAGAAGAAGTGTCAAAAGCAGGCGTTTCTTTATCCTTTATGATATCAACCTGTTTGACTTCTGCCAAACTTTGCTTTTTATTTTGAGGTTCTACAGAAGCTTTTTCTGCCTTTTCTGTGGCACTATGGCTACTTTCGTGTTGCTGTGTTTTTTCTCCCTGTGCTGTGATTTTTTCAGTGACTGCCTGAAAGTCAGGATCTGTTTCGGGCGTAACAGTAGGGGCTTTAATTACTGGAGCCGATTCTTCTGAAGAACTACTATCTTCGTCTGAGGCAAGTTCCGCCAAATTAATTAGGGGCGCTTCTTTGCTTGGAGTGGCGACTTCGGTCGGAACAGGCATATTCTGGACATTGCCTTCGTCTACATTACCTGTGTTCGCAGCAGCTTGATAATCATCTCCTGCTAACTCTTTTAAATTAATGGTTTTATCTTCTACTTCCGTTTCTGCTTCTGTCTCACTTGTTTGAGGAAGAATGGAGTTTGGAATGACTTGTTCTTCAACTTCCGATTCTACAGCTACGGTTTCAGTATCTGTTTCTGTCGAATTTTCTTCCTGAACAGGCTCTTTGGGCAAGCTGCCATAGTTTGCTTCATACTGAACCTGAAAGACTTCCTTTTGTTGAGAATTAATCCGTTCTTGATCTACTAATTGATCAACTTCTACTTCTGATTTAGGTTTGAAATAGTCTGTTCCAACTCGAATCGTTGTGGTATTAATCACAACAGGTTCCCCCGAATTATTGGTCATAGGAGGTGGCTCACTATTGGGAGGCGTCGAGGAGGTATTGGGTGTTGGCAAACTGCCATCATCAGAACCTGAATTTTCTTCTATATTAACTTGTTGCGAAACTTGCTCTTGCTCTATATAATCTTCTTCTTGCATTATATTTAATTGCTATAAGGCTTCATTAATCGGTTTATCTGTAACGAGGGATGATAAAGAGTAATAGGTCTATATCTTCTTGAACGTTTGCGAAACCTCCACAGGTCTTAGGATAGAGCTATATTCTTATTGCTTATAAAGTTAATAATTTTATTCTTTTTTTATATTTTTTGCTATAAATTTTGAAGCTTTGCAGGACAATTGTTTTTCTGAAGTGGAAAAAGGCGTCTTTTGAAGGTGGGAATTAACAAAAAAAACATTCTTATAAAAATAAAAAAAATGATGAAATATTTAATAGTAGTTTTTTTGATGTGGAATTTAATGGCTTGTACTACCGAACAAAATACAGATAATACAACGACAGATAAACCCATTTCAGCCAATGAAACAGGAGATACGATCAAAGAAAATGAAAATTCAAGGCTTGAAAATGATTTGACTAAAAAGAACTTGAATGGAAAGATAGCATCTAGAGAAGTCTTGGTTTATGAAGCGATCGTTAAAGATGGTTATGTGACAAATGGTGCCGCTAAGGGAGGCATAAAAACAACGTATAATGCGTTTGGAAATAAAATTGAATTGCTTACTTATGATGAAAATAAAAAAGTAGTTAGTACCTGGAAATATGCTTATGATGAAGCTAATAATTTGCTAGAAGCTAAATATTCTGATGGAACTGTTCGCCGAAATATGACTTATAGTTATAATGATAAAAGTCAATTGATTTCTAGTGAAGAGTCTGTGAATGAGAACTTAGTGAAGCAGACGGCTTATACTTATGATGAAGCTGGAAATGAAATTGAGACGCAAGCGACCTTTGTGGAGAGTAAAGGCAAAAGTAAAAGTAAACATGCTTACGATGACAAAGGAAATTTGAGGGAGACGAATATTTATGACGAAAAAGATGAATTGCAGTTGAAGCAATTGTACACCTATAATGAAGCTGGTCAAGAGATTCAACAGTCTATTTTTACGGGAGATAATGCGCCTAGTTATAAGCGAAAATCGGAGTATGATGCGAAAGGAAATAAGACCAAGGATGCTGCATTTACAGGGGCAGGTGTGGTGAATCCTTCGGATACGTACAAGTATAAATATGAGTACGATGAAAATGAAAATTGGTCAACTCAAATTCGTTATAATTATAATGATGTAGCCGATCAATTTATAGAACAAAAAATTACTTACGCTAAATAGTTATTTTGGTGGAAAGAATAAGATGCTTTTTAAACAACTTATCTTTTAAACAACTTCATAGTCTGAAACTTAAAGTGTAACTTTGTCGTTTTGTTTGAGAGTACATAAAAATTAGATAGCATTTCAAGCTTTTTTTAGTAAAGGCGTAGATATATTATAATAGAGATTAAAGTTATGGCGAATAGTTCGAATTTTATAGATTATGTAAAAATATGTTGTCGTTCTGGAGAAGGTGGTGCTGGATCAGCTCATTTTTTTAGGGATAAATTGACTTGTACCGGTGGACCAGATGGTGGAGATGGTGGTCGTGGTGGACATATTGTTGCTAGAGGGAGTAGCCAGATGTGGACTTTGTTGCATTTGAAATATAAAAAACACGTTATCGCAACCAAAGGGGGCAATGGTGGTTCAAGTCGTTCGTCTGGGGCAGAAGGGAAAGATATTATCTTGGAGGTGCCTTTGGGGACCTTAATCAAAAATGCTGAAACAGGGGAGGTCGAACATGAGATTACAGAAGACGGGCAAACCGTTGTTGTGACTCCTGGTGGTCGTGGCGGAAGAGGAAACTGGAATTTTAAATCAGCAACGAATCAAATTCCAACCTATACTTCTCCTCCAAAAGAAGGGCTTAGAGAGTGGAAAATATTTGAACTCAAAGTTTTAGCAGATGTAGGCTTAGTTGGTTTCCCAAATGCGGGTAAATCTACTTTGTTGTCTGTACTTTCTGCTGCAAAACCTAAAATTGCCGATTATCCATTTACGACTTTAGTGCCTAATTTAGGAATGGTTAGCTATCGTAATAATCGTTCTTTTGTAATGGCAGATATTCCTGGAATTATAGAGGATGCACACAAAGGAAAAGGGCTTGGACATCGATTTTTGAGACATATAGAACGAAATGCAACCTTGTTGTACATGGTTCCCGCTGATAGCGATGATATTGCCAAAGAGTACAAAATCTTGGTGAATGAGTTGCAGCAGTATAACGAAGAACTTTTGGATAAGCCGCATATTTTGGCCATTACGAAAGCTGATATTTTAGATGAAGAATTAAAAGAATTATTAAAAGAAGAATTACCCAAAAATGTTTCGACGATCTTTATTTCTTCTGTTGCACAAATGGGCATATCGGAATTGAAAGATATGTTGTGGGAATCTATTAATTCAGAAATTTAAGTAGAAGGACGTTGAATGGAAGCGATTGATTTTTGGATTTGGTTGGCAAATCATAAAGGGGCTTTAGAGGCGTTTTTGAAAAGTGATTTTTCAGATCCTCAGCCTTATGAAGACCTATGTGTGGAACTAGAGACATATTGTGATTTGCTGATTCCAGAGTTAACAATAGAAGAAAATGGCGATCATGTCTTAATCATTAGTTGTGATGGTCGAAAGGAAGGAATTCCTTGGGTGGAAGAATTGTGTGGGGCTTTTCCTGTAATTACGGGTTGGAAAACTTGTAAATACAGACAAGCCATTGGCTTTTTGCCAGCAATAATCGACGGCATTCAATTTGAAGAAGACGAAATTTTGTTGCGTTATTCTATTGTGCCCGACACGGGGCAATTTGATGTAAAAATATATTGCAAAGGTTATCAAAAAGAAGATCGTCGCTATGGAATTGCTGCCCTAATTTATTTAGATCACAGCATTGGAGAGTACAACACGATGACACAAGTGCGTTATGTAGATGTCTATGATTTGGTGGAGGGCGAATACGAGGATGAATTATTGACTTTAAGAGCCTTTTCAAACTTATTTTAAGTCGCTTTCAAATCTAAATCAAGTCGTCCTCTAAAGTAAGGACTTCTTGACGAACTTTAAGAATAGACAACATACTATCTACTTCCTTTTGCCAAGAATGCCAACCATGCGATTGAGTGGGCCAACCTTCTTTGACCACCTCATATAATTTAGGAGGAATGGAAAAAGCGGCTCTTTTGATAACGGCTTTTATACTCCAATGAAAGACGTAAGTATCTTGTTCTATGGTGTTCTTGATGCGTTTAATAATCTTTTTTGTAATCGTTTCATTCCAAGATTGCCCTTCTGCTAATAGAAAAGAAACAATTGGATGATCGTCTGATAAAGTTGGACGATTGTCGGTTTTTAAATACGCTCCTGCTAAGGTATTAAACAAGTCGTTGGGTAAATCTTGATACAGAAAATCAATAGAAAAATTAGACCAATTGTGTTTGAAAAAAGTATCTAAGTAGAATTGATGACAAGCAAGAACCCACGCTTCGGATTGAAAGTTTTTAGCTGCCATTGCCCAGCCCCAAACAAATACATTTTTCCATTCTGTTTTAGTTGCCAATAAAAATAGCTCTTGTGGGTTTTTGGAGAATGTTTTTTCCCACCATTGTGGCGGTATTTTAGCGATGATTTGTGCTAATTGATTGGCTTTTGGACCATGATCTTTAATGAAAATTTGACGAGGAGCAATGCCGTCTACTTTCATTTTTGTGGTACAAGTCGCAGGTAATTCTACTCTAATCGTTTCTTTTTTAGAATCGTAAGTAATCAGTTGACTTATTAGGTCTTGCATTCGTTGAACCAATTGACTGCTTGGTATTAAAGCCAATAGAATAGCCGCTTGGCTACGGACTTCTTGTCGATTGTCTTCAAGGGCGGTATTTAAAAAGGGTTCATCCTTAGCACTTAAATTAGTTTCCAAAACCTTCAAAAAACTAGCTTTAGTATTAAAGCTTTCACTATCCCAAACTTGTTCTAACAATTCGAGCGCACGAGCAGGCTCCTTTAAGCGTACTTTTTGCAGAAAAATGGATCGCTCTTCATAATTACCATAAAAAAAGACATCATCTGTTTTTGTTGCTGTTTGGGCATAAGACCACTTCTCTGAAAACTGCGCCAACCAATGCCCTCTATTGCCGATACAGGCGATAATTAAGGCTTGAGTCAGTGGACGTTTGATGCCATAGTTTAGTAATTCGGGAAGTAAATCAGGAGCAACAATTTGGCAGCGATCTTTTAATAAATCCAAGAGCTCAATAAGCATTTCATCATATCGATGTTTCAAGATATATTGAAGTTGATACCTTCTTTGATTATGACAATAATCTAGCGTTTCTTCTGGAGCAATTTGCCCTACTTCTGAAGGAATAGATGGCGGAATTTGAGCAACACTGTACAATTTGTTTTGTATGGCAGCAGCTTGGAGCAGAATAGTTTCTGGCGCCTGATTAGGAGACAAGTTTAAGCCATATTGCTGAAATTGCTCTAATAGGAGTGGAGAGATTTTTTTGCTAGAAATATTTCCAATCAACGCTTGTCGTACTAGTTCTTGCCAGGCATTCATTCTTTTATGTTTGGTTTATTCAATAGTCCGTCTATACATTCTATAATAAACAAACGTCATTCTAGTTTTATAGAATGACGTTTGTTGTTATAAGTATAGCGGATGCAACTTAATTTAAGAAATCAATTTGAATCAACTTTTCTCTTTTGACGCCTAGACGATTTAAGGTTTCAGGAGTGACACTGCCATGGTCATCTAGCATATTATCTTTTTGGAACATGATTAGCTGTCTTTTGGTTTGCTCGTCAAACTGTCCCGTAATCTTTACTTTATATTCTTGTTTTTTGAGTGCTTTTTGAATTTCTTCCATTGAAGGGTTTTCAAATACCCCAAAAGGGCAAGTTATTTCAGCCCATTTTCTCCAAGACCCAACAGGAATTTCAATTATTTTTTCTCCAGGACCAAGATTATTTCTTTTATCAGCAGTGACATAGTAAATACGTCCTTTTTGTTCTAATTGCTTGCGCTCAACAATAATTAATTCAGCTGGAATAACATAGTCAGTAGCGGTAGTGTCTGTTATGTTTTTGAATGGAAAAAACTTTCGATGTATGATTCGATAGTCAGGTGTCGTCTTTAGTAGACAAAGTGCAAGATGAGGAACCCCATCTTCTTTTCTACACAAAGGAGAAACCTTCGCTGTTTTCCATTCTGCCCCTGGTTCTTTTAGTACCAGAACTTCTGTTTGAATAAAGTAATTACTGGTATCTAAATTACCATTGAGTGCTGGTGCCAGTTCGATGGTATCAAAAACAGTCCTGTATTTTGCAGGAACAAGCTTCAAGTAATGGGTCTCAGTATCTTTGATGACATCAGTATCTTTAGACTTAGCTTTGTATAAAGCATATGTTTTGCCAGTTTCAACTATGTTTAAGAGTGATTCTAAGTTATCCTGTGCTTGCATTTTGCTCAAGACAAAACAAAACAAACTAAGGGTAAGTGTAAATTTTAGATTCATAGTTGAACATGTTTTGCGTGCGGAGAAAGTTACAGCAACTAAAATAAGAAAAAAAAGTTAAAAACCTTTAAAAAAAAATATTTACAAACATTTTTTTGTCCATTTCAAGAAAATTAAGAAATGTAAATATATGAATATTTATAGAACAAGGCTACTAATTTATAGGACATTGTATAAAAAATATTCCCTAAAAAACAGCCAAGTATTTTTACATTAAAAAACTCTATTTTGTTGATTATGAGAATGGCAAAAATATTTATTTTCAAATACTTAAAACAACAACATTCGATCTTTTATTTTTGTTCTAAAATTCTAAATTAATATGAATTAATCTAAGTTGTTTGCCTTTAGATTTTTATGTATTTTGATATGCTTAATGTTTTTCTATTTATTAAAGCCCCAATTATAGTTGCAATTATAGAATTTTTATAATAGATATTGAAAAATATGCTAAAAAAAATATTTTAAAACCTAGTAATACTGGTGTTTTGAGCTGAAAACAACTTAGAAGGAATGCCTAGATATTGATAGAAAAAAGAACCGAATTCTATTCAAGTTCTATATTCTATCAAGTATTCTTATCTTAGCGAATCATGGTAGGTTTTTTACCATTTAATAATTTGTAATCATTAATTTTATTTTAGTAAGATGAAGCAACCAGATTTTACAAGTTTACAGAATCTAGCCGCAGAACATTTTGGTGCAGAGACATTATATTGTACAGACGATTTTTTTGCTCCAATGGATAATTTATTGAAACCAGGTAGAGGTGTTTTTATTGAAGATAAATACACTGATCGAGGAAAATGGATGGACGGATGGGAATCCAGACGCAAACGAACAGAAGGACATGACTTTTGTATTATAAAATTGGGCGCAATGGGACGCCTTAGAGGCTTGGACATTGATACCAACCATTTTTTGGGAAATCATCCTCCTTATGCTTCTGTAGAAGCTTGTTGTTTGCCATTAGATGCCGATGTAGAAACGGTTTTGAATCACGATGATTGGGACAATTTAGTTAAAAAAATTGCTTTAAACCCAGGGTCGCAACATTTTGTAGACATGTATTCAGACTATGTTTATACGCATCTAAAATTACGCATCTATCCAGATGGAGGTGTGGCTCGATTTAAAGTTTATGGGCACGTACATGTCGATTGGTCAATGTATGATACCAACAGCACGATTGATTTGGCATCTGCAAATATGGGGGCAAAATCTATCCTTTGTAATGATATGTTTTTTAGCCACATGGACAATTTGATTATGCCCAATAGAGGCGCCAATATGGGCGATGGCTGGGAAACAAAGCGCAATAGAACACTACATAATCGCGATTGGGTGGTTGTGAAATTGGCTCGCCCTGGCAAAATTAATCAAGCATTGATTGATACTTGTCATTTTAAAGGTAATTATCCTGATACTTTTTCTTTGGATGGTATTAATTTATCAGAAAAGGAAAGCATTACAACAGAAAATATAGAGCAGTTGCCTTGGACGGAGATTTTGTCTAAACAAAAATTGCAGGCAGATCACGAGCATTATTATAATGATATACCTACTGAGGCTGTTTTTACACATGTTCGTTTGAACATCTATCCAGATGGTGGAATTAGCAGAATGCGTTTGTTTGGTAATATTGTTTAAATTGTAGTGGAATCATTGATGCTGAAGATAAGCGTGTTGCATTTCCGCCTAAAAGAGCATATTATTAAAGATGTTAATTTAAAACAGAATTAACATAAAAAACAAAAATAGATGAGACTAGGAATTAGTATTCTTTTGTTAGCTTTTGTGGTAGCTTGCCAAAATAATGAAACTACGAAAGAAGATGTTCCAATGGGTAAAGTAGATTTGATGATGCGTCAATATGCGGACTCTATTTTAATCCACCCTGAAATTACAGCAGTCTCTATTGGTGTTTATTATCAAAAAGAAAAGCACAGTGGGCATTTTGGTAGTCTGGAAAAAGGAGGAACAAATAAACCTTCCAACCAGACGATTTATGAGATTGGCTCGGTTACTAAAACCATGATAGGAACCTTAGTAGCTAAAGCTGAATTGGAAGGTAAATTATCTATTGAGGATGATATTAGAGCTTATCTGCCAGAGAAATATCCAAATTTGGAGTATGCAGGCGATCCTATTAGGATTAGACATTTGCTGACACATACGAGCCGAATGCCTTATTTTTTGCCTTTGAGTGCAGGCGATTTATTCACTACAATAAATGATAGCATTCCTTTTTTGTTGGATACGATTTTGGCGGATTATACGCAAGCGCAATTTTTTGCAGATTTACATGCAGTTACTATAGATACAACACCAGGCGTTCGTTATGCTTATTCAAATGCAGGAACAGAATTGGTCGGTTATATATTGACAAACGTGTATAAGCAATCACTGGATGAGTTGATCGTAGATTATTATGGAAAGCAACACGGAATGGCTTCCACTAGAATAGCGAATGAAGGCATTTATGCTACAAAAAACATTGCTTTAGGGCGTTGGTTGGATAATGAAACGCCTTCTCCTAGTTTGAAAAACCCTTTGTGGGGATCGGCTGGGAATGTACGATCTACAACGCTAGATATGCTTAATTATATAGAGCTTCAGTTGGATGAAACCAATCCAATTATTACGAAAGCGCATACGATTCTATATACCGATGGGAAAAGAAACAACATCGGTTATTTCTGGAGAATTAGCGAAGAAGAAAACGAAGGGCTGACCTATAGCCATCATGGCGGGACGCCTGGGATGCAGAATTGGATTTATTTATTTCCTGATTACGATTTGGGTATTTCTGTGATAACGAATCAAAGTGGTCCTGAAACAGCGGGTCGCTTGGCGAACTTAATACAGCAATTGTTTGATGCCCTAAAATTGGAATCATAGCGCAAAAAGAGATCAAGAATGACTTTAAAAGAACTGAATGAATTAACACTTGCTGAGCTTGAAGCAAAATTAGAGCAATGTTGTGCCGCTACCAACTGGTACAAGGCATTGGCGGCTAAGTTTCCTTTCGAAACGACTAGAGAATTGGAGGAGACTTCTGACCAAATTTGGGCTACTTGTTTGGAGTTGGATTATTTGGAAGCCTTTCAGGGGCATCCCAAAATTGGAGACGTGGATAGCTTGGCTAAGAAATTTCAAGCGACTAAGCAGTGGGCAGGAAATGAACAAGAGCTGGTTGAACAAGCTTCAATGGACGTTATTAAAGCACTCTCAGATGGAAATGCAGCTTATGAAGCCCGTTTTGGCTTTATCTTTATTGTTTTTGCAACAGGCAAAACAGCGCAACAGATGTTAGATTTATTGTTGGAACGTTTGCCGAACGATCGCACTAAGGAATTGAAGATTGCAGCAGCTGAACAACATAAAATTACTACCTTGAGAATTCAAAAACTATTAGCATGAGCCAAATTACAACACATATATTAGATACCAGTTTAGGGAAACCAGCCGAGGGCGTTCAAATTAGTTTGCAACAAAAAAAAGGAGCCGATTGGGAAACGATTGCTTCTGGTAAAACCAATTCAGATGGTCGAGTGGCGGATCTCTTGGAAGAGGGGAAAACAGTAGCGCCTGGCGTTTATAGAATGTTTTTTGAAACGGGTCCTTATTATGAAAAATTAAAGACGAAGACTTTTTATCCTGAAGTAGGAATTGTCTTTGAAACCTTTGATGAGGCGCATTATCATGTGCCTTTATTACTAAATCCTTTTGGTTTCTCTACTTATAGAGGCAGTTAATACAATTTTGTAGATGTTTTTTATATATTTATTATAATGTTTTGGTTTGTAAGTATAAAAACAAACAATAATTGAGAACAAAGTCTTTTCATGATAAAGGCTTTGTTCTGAATTATACTAATCTACTATTGTTATGAAAAAGAACCCCAATGAATCTACTCTAATGATATTAGCCATTGCTACCCTATTAGCGATTGTGTTGGGTCTGTTAGATCATCAAACAGAACGGTTTACACAACTTTTTATGGGTGATTCAGGCGCCAATTTGATTGCTCTAATCCTATACACGTCTATATTCGCCTTGATTATTTCCGTTTTTCGGATACTTTTTACGCACTTTTCTCAAGTTTCAAAAGAGACGAAGTAGTGAGGATTATCTTTTTATATGGGGCGCAACATAAGACTTGGCTTCACTTGGAGCAATGTATTTTGTTTTCTGATGACAACCCATGCATGAAATTTCGCTGTTAATCATTAAAACTTGATTGCTGTTTCCAGCAGCAACCTCTATCGTTTGGTTAAAGCGTTCTAGGTTTTGTTTGGCATTTTTAATGCGTTCTTCCAAAAAATCTTTATAAGGATAGCTTTCATATTCAGGGGTTGATTTTGCATTTTGATATAACATTAAGCCTTTTTCTAAATCACCTGATTTTATTAAAATATCTCCAAAGTGAATGAAAAAGCCTTCGAGATTATGCGGTGCAATCCAAGTATTCCAACATGCCCGCTTATTTTTTTCTTTTAGATCCGTTTCTAAAAGAGCATAATACTTCCTCCAATCCAAGGCATTTCGATCCACCTTCTCACAGGCGCAAGCATCGGCATTGTGCCACATCAAATCAATGGACTCTTGAAATCGTTTGTCGGTTTTGTCGGATAAACTTAATGGATAGCTCAAGGTGAAATCGCCCCATTCTGGCCATTTTTTAGACACACTTTTAGCTTCAAAGTAACCTTGGGTAGTCTTCTTTTTATCCTTAGAAATGCTACCTTCTGTCATTAAGAAATCCCCATGAAAGCCCTTTAATCGAACATCTTTGGGGTCCAATTGCATCGCATCTTTGAAATACTTTGTCGCCAATGCAGCATGATCTATAATGTTAGCCGAAGATTCTTTGAGTCGAATGCGTTCTGACAATGCCCAAGCGTGTGTAAAGCCAATATGTGCTGCTAATGTAGCATTGTTTGGATTTTCGATGTAAGCGGCTTTTAGTAAGTGTAATATTTGGGGAATACTATCGTAATTGCCTTCGTGAAAATGCGTCCAAAAATAGGTGTCTGCGTAATTCGCCAAATCGCTAAATTCGGTATTGGCTTGCTTCTTTTTCATAAACATTGGAATGAGCGTAGAGCAACTAACAAGGAAAAGGGAACAAAATAAAAGAATGCTTATTTTTTTCATAATGAATTGTTTTGAATGAATTATTTGTTCCAAAACAAAGGCTAAATTACTTCATAATCAAGCGCTAGGGATAAATGGGCGCATTATTGGGATGGACAGGAAAGAATGTTATTAAAAATAAAAAGAAAGGGATCAATGGGCAACTTGATGCTTGAAAGATCAAAGGGAAGATCTTTGAATTAGACGAGTTTTTCTTTTGGGAAACTTCTAGAAACAGGGACTGTTTCTGTACTATTTAGAAAATGAATGTTGCAAGAGCGAGCATTGCCAGACAGATGTGCAATATTATTTTTGTTGATTATAAATGACCGATGACATCTTAATATCGAAGGGATTTGCTCCAGCTGTGCTTCTAAGTTTTTTAAAGAAACTCTCAGTAGTTTTGTTTGTAAAAGATCATTTTCTTGATAATGTATTTTTGAATAATTCCCTTCTGATTGTGCAAAAAGGAATTGCTGGATTTCTAATTCTAAGTAGTCGTTTGTTGTTTCTCCTTTCAATTGAATTTTGCTTGGGGAAGGAAGCGCTATACTTGGTTTTTCTACGGCACGTTTTTGATTAATGACCTGTGCGGCTTGAATTAATTGTTTGGATCGTATTAATTCTGTTGTGAAAATAAAAAAAACAACAGGAAAAATACCAATGGTAATGGTCATAAACAAAAAGCTACTCAACTCAAATATACGAACGCTATCATCTACACTGAGCAGATGATAATAATAGTTGCCAAAAGAAATAGAGCAAATATTGAAGAGAATAAAGAGCAGTTCTCTATGAACGACCCAAGCGTCTTTGTGAAACCATTTTGGAAAGAGCCAAGGGAAAAGGGTGTAATTAATACTTATAAACAGCGTGGTCACAAAGGCAAATCCGAGTGTGTATAAGGGGTGGCTGTTGGTGATGTCTTGGATGCCAAAGGGCTGAAAAAGTGCTAAGAACAAATAAATAAACAAGCCAAAACTAAATGCTAAGACTAGTTTTTGAGAAAGTGTTTCTATCATAGGATAGGGCTTTTGTAACCAAGCTAATAAGTGCATATCTCTGATTTTTTTGGACAACAAAAGTAACAAAAGAAAAAGTTTACCCCATCGATTAGACGAGGTAAACTTTTAAAAAAAATGCTTCAAAGGAACAATTCCTTATTTTGTTTTGATAAACTTCTTATTACTAGACCAAGTTTTGTTCTGTAGTTCAATGCTGTAAGTTCCTTCTGGTAAGTGATTTACATCAACTTTTATAATTTGGGTGCCAGGAACAATCACTTGTTCTTTTGTATGAACAGGACGACCTAGAACATCTAAAATTTGAAGCCTAACTTTTGTGTTTTGACTTACATTACTATAGAATTTAAGATGCAGTAAGTTGGGTGTGGGATTTGGATATAAAGCAAGAATACCATGCTTACCCTGCGATGCAGCACAAGGCGCAAAAGCATAAATAAGATCAGAATAACGACTGTTACCACCTAATTCCACAATTTTAAGTCTATAATAATAATAGCCTTCATGAATGTTGTTATCTAACCAGCTATAATGTTGGCTTATTCTAGAAGTACCTATTGCAGGGACTTTATCTAGAGATTCAAAGACAAAACCATCTAAACTGCGCTCAATTTCATAATAATCTAAATTATCTTCTGCCATCGTTTCCCAATGCAAATGCATAGCACAAGAAGCTGGATCTACTTGAGCATTAAAGCTCACTAAATCAACAGGCAATAGAATATCTTGAAACAATCGTTGGCTGTATTGGCAAGCACATTGTCTCGGCATTACATTGGGTTGTGCACGAAGCGCAGCGACTATATTCTCTCCACCATTTACATCACAAAGTGCTACATTAAAGGTATCCATCCACGTAAAGGCATGACTAGCACCAGTTGCTAAACCAATATCCATGCTGTAAAAACCAATATAGGTATCACCAGTAGTAAAATCTCCACTAGCATCGTGGTCACAGAAAAACTCAACCGTTAAGGTATCTCCAACTAGAACAGGCGTGCTGCTATTATCAATAGTACCATTTATAGTAATGGCATTTTGTGCAGAGGGCAATTGAAAGTTATGACTTACATTTTGATTGAGACTTACCGTTAAACTAGGACGATTGACAACAATATTAGCGTTGTTTCGACCACTAGGGGTACTGGTGATACAGTTTGTCCCAGAAGACAAACAGAAAATACTAGTATTAATTAGACTGAAAACTTGTGAGACTTGTGACGCACAAATTGCTGGGTCATCTTCGGCATCAATACGCACTGAAAATACAATGCTATCTCCAGGTACAATTCCGCCAACCATTGGCCAGCTAAGATCTGTTCCGCCAATATTGTTCGTAACAGTTGGTTGTCCCAAAGGTGGGTTGCTAAAGCTAGCAGTACTAGGCGTATAGCCTTGGAATAGAATCCCTGCTGGCAAACGAATCAAAATACTATCGTTCGCAGCGGTTGTCCCTGCACCAAGGTTTCTAATAGATACATTATAAAAGTAAGCATGCTTATCACCACAAGCGGTAATTTCATCGGCACTCATTCTAATTTGGGTCACATAAGGCGTTGCATCTGTTCCTTTTATTAAAATAGGAGCAACCGTATAAACAATATTTGGCAAAGGATCACCACAAGGTCGTTGCGAACGAATCTGAACATTAAAGGCTTCACCAGTAATAAAGTTACAATCTGTTTCCAGTTGAAAACGCACCTTGACTTTTCGCTGCCCAAGGCTATCGGCATCACCGGTACCCAACAAGCCTTTGTTATTTAAACCAGGAGCATAATTACTAACATCAAACTCTAGATTACTACCAATAGCAGTTGGATCAACGCCAGCTTGATAGCCACTTCCCAAGGGGTATTCAAATTCTACCGAGCCAGACATAAAGCTCAAGCCAAAAGGAATGTTTTGTAAGGTGGCAAAGATTTCGTTGACACTACTTGCTTGAGAGCTGGTTAACTCTATTTCATACATCAAAGGGCTACACATGTCCACAGAATCTACGCCCGAACTGGTATCTCTTAAAACCGCTACTTGTAGGGCGGATTGTGGATTGGTTACTTTTAAATAACTGGAATCAAAGGGACAAGGGTAGGAAGCAATATCAGTTGGATAATTTTCACAATTCCAACCCGCTAAAATTAATAGACTATCTGGAACACAGGAGTTTTGAGTGGCTATGATTTCATAGACATTATTAGTAGAAGGATTTAGAACGCCTAACTCATAAATTCCGTTGGCATTTGCTGTTAGAACCGTATTATTATTCACATCTCTTACTTCTGCAATAACAATTCCTCCAGCAGCACTACTTAGGTTAAAAAAGGTGTTAGAAGAAGCGGTTAGATTGGAATTATTATCAAGTCTAAATTGCCAAACAGCCGTATCTGTTGTAGAAACAGAAATAGGTGTAATGGTCGCTAAGTCTAAGTCCGGTCCAGTGTAGGTAATTAAATCGCTAGTACCTCTATAATCGTCAAAGAAAGTACTACTACTATTAATATCTTGATAATGACCATAATAATAAACTCTAGAACTAGGAGTAGCATTACAAGATGGTTTGATAAACATACGAACGGTACCATAATAGCCTTCATCTGAAATCGGGTGGCTGCCACCTCTTGGCGTAAAGAAGTCGCCAATAACAAAACGCACAGGATTGCTAGCAGGGTCAATTGGCGTAATCGCAGTATATCCAACACTTCCTCCAGTATAAACGTATCTAAAATCAGCTACTTGGGTGCTGTCCATTTCAAATCCTGCTGGTAACAAAAATTCAAAGGTATCTAAGTAAGAGAAATGTCTAATTTCGTTTCGGAAATAATTTCCATTAGCATAATTACTACAACATGGTCCAATAGACAAGTAATAATTTTTGGAGATTTGAACACTGCCACAAGAATTCATATTTCTAGAACTACCACAACAAGTCGTGTGATAAAACCCAATCGTTTTGAATTGATTGCCCAAAGTATTACAGGCATATTTATCAGCACTGTCTACTGGATTTGCAATGCGACTAAGATAGAAGTCGTTTTCAATATCATGTGTTAATACAGAACCACTAAATTTTGTAGTAAAACGGTAGAATGCTTCAATAGCAATCGAATCACCTGCTTCAAATACAAAGCCAGCAGGGGTACAAGCATTGATGTCCAAACTAAAGTTATTGGTACTATTTGTAATAATCGTACTATTATTACAAGTATAGGTTAAGCCTGTATTAAAATCAAATACTTGTATGTTGGTAAATAGAGCATCCAAATTTCTTCCATTGGGAGCCATTCCTAACATGCGTGTATCTAGATAAGCAAATTCAAATTGAGGATTAGTAACACTTGTCGCCACAGTTGCTTGATAACGCAACTGTAAGGTATCTCCAGCAATCACAGTTTTGGAACGAATAATACTAAGATCTAAGCTGCCTGCGGGATCTGCAATCCCATTATTATCATTATCAGCTGGACCTAAGTTATAACGCTGCACGCTAAAATCACTAAATTGTAAACCTCCAGCTAAACAAGGTTCAAGGCAATGCAAGTCCGTATTCCATGTTTGACAATACATTGGTTTTCTACATTGAGTAGGGCAATTCGGGTACAAATTCAGATAGGTACTAACAGGAATACTAAGAGGGCCACTAACCGCCCCAGGAATACTACAGTCTGCCACTAAACCAACATGTACTTCTGCTTTATTGGCAGAACCATTGGAGCCTATACAACCCACCATAGTTGTAAAATTAAAAAAGGCTTTAATGGTATCATTAACTACAATTAAGCTATCAGGAGTTCGAGAACAAGTGAACAGTCGATTGAAAAGTGTGAAATTTCCAGAGAAGGTAACACCTACAGGAAGTGGAATTTCAATTTCTAACCAACCATCTGTAGCAGGAACCGTTAGACCATTACTATTGGTGAATTCTAAGATAAAATTAGAAGTGTCTCCATCATTGATATCGGTCGGACCAGAAGGAACAGAACTATAAGAACTGATATGATCGTAACTACGAACACTACCTCGAATATAATTACTGGAATAGGTTTCGGTTTGGCATTCATTCTGATAATCTGCCTTGTATTCCCAAGCATTAAAAGTCAAACCTTGATTGCAAAATTGTGAGCAACAAGCCATTTGTGTCCAAGATATAATTACGGTATCTCCAACAGCCATGTTGGGAAGCGTAATTCTTGCACGACCAATTCGGTTGTTGACACCACACAAAGAAGTAAAGCTACCGCTACCATTTTGTGTAAAAAATGGCGAAATGGAGATAGGAGTACCCGTTGTGCCCGATTGTATCATAATACTACTGGTATCAATTGGGAACGTACGGTTGGGAGTTGTTGCAGGATTCCCATTGGCATTTCCTGCAAATATTTCGAAAATACCATTGATAGAAATACCCGTACCTGTATTGATCACTCGAACTTGTTGAAGATTGGGTTCTCCAAAACATTGAACACCACTAGGGGTTGCCACGGTACTCAATATAGGTGCAACAGACGGTACTGAAGCCGCAATTGGGTAAATATCTGTTTGACAAAAGGCATTGTCACAGCCCCATATTAAATGTAAGTCTGTTGAGAGGTCGGTACAATTGTTAATCGTTATTTGATATTGAACGATAATGTTTTCATTGCCTGTAAACAAGCTGTCGCTTCCTAAGGCATTGTTTGCAAAAAAGATAGTATCATTACTGGCGTTCATTTGCCCAATATTTGGAGCTGTAAAAAGCATTCCAGAAGGAGGATTTAAAGCAATGAAAAAATTACTCAAAGGACTATTTCCTCCATTCGTAATGGTTAGTTGTTGCGTATAAGTAGCACCTAAGCTAGTATTTACATTTGGATTTGTTACATTGCTAATACTAAGGGCAGGGTAGTTAATATTAAAATCGGGGGTGGTATGTATTGGTTCGGCAATGCCATCGTGAAAAAAGGTGTAGTTGTTTTGGAAACTTCCCCCAGCTTCAAAATGGGTAATGGCAGCACAACTGGCTTTAATTCGGAACGAAAAATTGACGGTACCACCAATAGCAGGGAGGTCTTTTAGCACCAAAACCATTCGGTTAGCAGTGCTGGTTACATTTTCCGTTACCGTAAAAGCGGTTGTTTCTACAATACTTCCAGAAATGTAAAAAACGCCAGGAGGAAGTTGTAAAACTAAACTATCGCTATCCATTAAAGCACCGCTAATGTTGGAAAAAGCTACTTGAACAGTATCTTCTTGATAACAAACATCTAATTGTAAACTACCTGTACTAGTTGTATTCCAAGATAACTGAGCGGAGGTAATTTGAGTAAAGGAAAAGAAACAGAAACAGAGTAAAATTAGTCTAATAATAGCGTTCATTTGAATATTCTTATAAAATGAGGGAAATGGTTATAAAATAATCTTCTTTCTAAAGATCTATTTTAGCGTACAAAATTAGTCATTATTAAGTGATTATAAAAATTGATTTCAAATAGAGCATGGATGAATCTAGTGCTGTTTTTTCGGATTTTTTTGTATATAAGATTGTTTTCTATGTCCTTATAAGACTCATATTTTTTTTGTACTAAAGTCTAATTTTTTGACTTAAATTTCATTTTTGAAAAAAAAACATAGAAGGTATTTTTTTTATCTCTTTAAAACCCTATCTTTTTGTTTTGTAATAATGCTTAATGAAGCCCAATGATAGATTTTATTTATTAAATTAATGCTCATTTTATATGAAATTATCAATAACATCCGCACAAAAAAGTGCTGTTACCAATGAACTTAGCAAGCAAAATCTTGCCTTTCAACAAATTTATCAAGGAGATCGAGCAGATCGTCAACCAGTACATACTGTGTATGGTGGAGCGAACTTGTTTGATGCCACGATTGTCACTAAGTTGCAAAAAAAAGCAGTAGGTAGCTTAAAAGATTATGCGCCTAATTTTTGTGTTTTAGGACGCGTATTGCAATTGGAAGGTTGGGAGCATTTGCCAACGGGTATTCAAGCCGTTCAAACACTTAAAAACCGTATGGATTTACTGACAGAAGTGGAGCGAAAAAAAGAAACACATTGGTTAGCTTATACGGTTTATAATAAACTAGTTGCAAAATTAGAGTATGAACCTTTGGAAGATTTTAGAATAGATTTTGAAGATGGTTTTGGGAATCGAAGCGATGAGGAAGAGGATGAAACGGCTGCTAGAGCAGCAAGAGAAGTTGCCAAAGGAATGCAAGCAGGAACTTTGCCTCCATTTATTGGTATTCGTATCAAGCCTTTTAGCGAGGATTTAAAAGAAAGAGGCATTCGTACCTTGGATATTTTTATCAGTACACTTTGTGCAGAAACAGGCGGCAAATTACCTGAAAATTTTGTGGTGATGCTTCCTAAAGTAACCATAGAGGGACAGGTAGAAGCTTTGGTTCAATTGTTTGAATGGTTGGAAACCGCTAATGGAATCGCTGCGGGTGCTTTGAAAATGGAAATGATGGTAGAAACCACTCAATCTATTATGAGTGAAGAAGGCAAAAATCCGCTGATGCGTTTTGTGCGTGCTAGCAAAGGACGTTTGATCGCTTGTCATTTTGGAACCTACGACTATACGGCTTCTTGCAGCATTACTGCCAAGTATCAAACGATGGATCATCCCGTGTGTGATTTTGCACATCACATGACCAAAGTAGCCTTGGCACATACTGGAATTTGGTTGTCAGATGGTGCCACCAATGTAATGCCTGTAGGTCCACATCGTGGTAATGATCTGACTTATGCAGAATTAGAGGAAAATACAAAAATTGTACATCGTGCTTGGAAAATGGGCTACGATCATGTCCGTCATTCTCTTTGGAATGGCTTTTATCAAGGATGGGATTTGCATCCTGCACAGTTTGTAGCTCGTTATGCTGCTGTTTATGCCTTCTTTTTGGAGAGCTATACCGATGCTGCTTTGCGTTTGAAAAACTTTATAGATAAGGCAGCTCGTGCTACTTTGACAACAGATATTTTTGATGATGCTGCTACAGGGCAAGGTTTGTTGAATTACTTCTTGAAGGGAATGAATTCTGGAGCAATTTCAGAAGCCGAAGCAATGGCAACAGGACTGTCTTTAGATGAAATTAGAAGCCGTTCTTTTTTAGTTATATTAGAAGGTCGTCGAGGTAAATAGAAAGCATTGAATTGATGGAAGAGACGCAATTATGGACATTTGTAAGCAAAAAACTAGCGCTAGGGCAACGAGTTGCTTTGATGTTTGTCCCCGAAAGTATTGGAAGTAGTCCTGGTCGCCAAGGACATCAAATGGCGGTTAGTGAAGATGCCACTCTTTGGGGGACGATTGGTGGCGGTGCAATGGAATACAAACAAGTGGAAGCTTGTAAGAAGTTATTAGCAACAAAAGCCAAAGCCTGTATTAGGCAACAACTCATCCACGATAAAAGTGATAAAAGCAAATGGTCGGGACTGTCTTGTTCTGGTGAACAGACGGTTCTAACCTTCTTTTTAGATGAAAGGGACATGGACTTGGTGCAGCAAATTTTATTAGCCTGTACAGAGGAACAAACCTATCATTTGGTCTTAAAGGCTGATAATAGCTTGTTTTTAGAGAAAGTAGATGCTGCTGCGCCTAAATTTGAGTACCATTACACCACAGCCAATACATGGACGTATCGGTATATTTTGAATTTCCAAGAAAGGGTTTATTTGGTAGGAGCAGGGCATGTTGGCTTGGCATTGTGTCGTCAATTGGCTTTGTTGAATTTTAAGGTAATCCTAATTGATAATCGACCTGAACTCCCAACACAGGAATATGACCAATTTATTTCCAAAAAAATTATAACAAGCTACAAAAAAGTCGCTAATTTTGTTCCTAGCACCAAACATGATTACATTGTAATTATGAGCTTTTCATCTGCCTTAGATACCTTAATTTTGAGTCAATTAATAGACAAAGAAGCTCGTTATATTGGAATGATGGCAAGCAAAGTGAAGGTAGACCGAATTCGAGCGATTTTACTAGGCAAAGGACATTCAGAAACTGCTTTTGAACGGGTACATACACCAATTGGATTGCCAATTAAGTGTAAAAGCCCTGCAGAAATTGCCGTAAGTGTTGCCGCTCAAATAATTGATGTTCGAAATAAAGAAACTTAAAATCAATCTAATGATTAAAGACCAACAAAATAGAGTACACGATTATCTACGCATCTCTCTAACAGAGCGTTGTAATTTGCGTTGTTTCTATTGTATGCCTGAGGAAGGGGTGGCGTTGGCTCCAAAATCACATTTGATGACCTACGAGGAAATCTTAGCGATTGCGACTACTTTTGTAGAGATGGGTGTAAAAAAGATTCGCTTGACAGGTGGAGAACCCTTAGTTCGTAAGGATGCCAATGTTATCATAGAAGCCTTGGGGAAATTACCGATAGAATTAGCGATTACAACCAATGGAATTATAGTAGATCGTTTTGTTGATTCGTTCAAAAAAGCTGGCTTAAAAGCAGTTAATATTAGTTTGGATACCTTGGATCGTGATAAGTTTGCTTTGGTCACCAAAAGAGATGACTACGAAAAAGTGCGCAAGAATATTGATTTGCTGCTGGCAGAAGGCTTTTTGGTAAAGGTCAATGTGGTCTTGATGCGAGCGATTAATTTTGATGAAATTATTGATTTTATCAATCTAACAGAACATCAAAATTTACAGATTCAATTTATTGAATTTATGCCTTTTGATGGTAATAAATGGGATTGGGAAAAGGGAATTTCCTTGGCAGAAATCATCGAAAAAGCAAACGTATATTATCAAGAAAAAAATGTACTGAGAATAGAAGATAAGCCCAATGATACTTCTGCTAATTATAAAATAAAAGGCTACAAAGGCTCTTTTGCAGTGATTAGCACGATTACAAATCCATTTTGTAGCACCTGCAATCGCATCCGCCTGACAGCAAATGGACGGATCAAAAACTGTCTGTTTTCTACAGGGGAAACCGATTTGTTGACGCCTTTTCGAGCAGGAGAGGACATCCAGTCAATTATTCTTAAAAGTATTCAATCCAAAGCTCCAGAACGTGGTGGTTGGGAAAGTTTAGAAGAATTTTCTAAGCCTGAGAATCATGGTCAAAACCGCTCTATGATTTTAATTGGTGGTTAGGAGAAACGCTTAATTTCTTTTTTCTATACTAGCTTATTAAAAAGGCTAAGAAATTCCTAGTATTCGGAATTTTCCTCATCTTTGCGGCAGTTTTAATTTTTTGAGAAAAAAGCGAACATTCGATGATTGAAATTCTAGCAGAGTATCCCTTACTTTTACTTTTTGTTGTAGCTTCATTAGGTTATTTGATTGGCAATATATCCATCAAAGGAAATTCTTTGGGAGTAGCGGCAATTTTGTTTACAGGATTATTTTTTGGAGCCATTGATGCTCGTTTACAAATCCCAGAAATCGTTTTATTACTAGGGCTGTCCATCTATGTGTACTCTATTGGCTTGAGTTCAGGACCTGCTTTTTTCGAGTCCTATCGAAAAAATGGAATTCGAGATTTTTTGTTTATCATTTCCATGTTAATTTTTTCTGGCTGTATTGCTACTTCGCTTTGGTTTTTGTTTGGGTTCTCAGCCGCAACAATTACAGGAGTATATGCAGGAAGTACCACAAATACGGCAGCTTTGGCAGGGGTGATTGATTATATGAGTAATAATTTTCCAAAAGAGCAAGCCGCAGAATTAACACAAGAATTAGTTGTCGGCTATTCTTTTTCTTATCCAATGGGTGTATTGGGAGGAATTGTTGGAATTGTTTTGATGGAGAAACTATTTCGCATCAATTATAAAGAAGAAAAACTAGCTCTACAAGATGACTATCCTTTGGAGCAAGAGCTGGTGCGGATATCTATTAAAATTACGATAGAAAGTAACCTTGGTCTGAAACTTAGAGATTTATTAAAGGAACATAAATGGAAGATTTCTTTTGGTCGAATTATCCGAAATGGAACAATGGATTTGGTCAATCGAGATACGCAATTTGAATTGGGAGATATTATAACTATTGTAGGAAATAAGGAAGAATTGAAGCGAATCAAAGAAGTACTTGGAGAAGAAACCAATTCTTTGATGGTCTATGATCCCTCTAATTTTGATACGTCCAGAATTTTTGTTTCTAATCCTAGTGTCGCTGGTCGATCCATTGCTTCTCTTAATTTAGATGAAAAATATTATGCGATTATCACACGCATCCGACGAGGAGATGTAGATATGTTGGCAAATGGAGATACCATCTTAGAATTAGGGGATCGAATTCGATTTGTTGCACGACGAGAAGACATTAAAAAGCTCTCCAAACTCTTTGGTGATTCTTATCAAGCCTCTAGTAAAGTGAATCTTTTTTCTTTTGGATTGGGTATTGGATTAGGCTTGATGCTGGGGACGATAGAGCTGAATTTTGGAGCAAATTTTAGTTTTAAGCTAGGTTATGCGGGTGGTCCTTTGATTGTTGGTTTAATACTTGGCGCCTTACGAAGAACGGGACCGATTGTCTGGTCATTGCCTTATGCTGCCAATGTTACTTTAGAACAAATTGGGTTAATTTTATTATTAACCTCTATTGGCGTTCGATCTGGAAACTCATTTATTGATAGTTTTTCAATGGAAGGTATTTGGATTTTTGGCGCAAGTGCTGCGATTAGTATGTTAACCGCTATCTCTATTTTGTTTGTTGGTTATAAGATCATAAAACTGCCCTTTAGTTTCTTAATGGGAATAGTTTCTAATCAGCCTGCTATCTTAGATTTTGCCGCCTCTCGAACGAACAATAGAATTCCTGTTTTTGGTTATGCGATGATGTTTCCTTTGGCACTTATTATGAAAATTGTTATTGCACAAGTCTTGTTTTTAATGTTGTATTAGAACTTTTTCTGTTTCAAGGTATTTATTTTGATGAAAAAAAAACCTAAAATGGGAATAGTTTATATTTTTATTAATATAATAATACATCGTGTATAATTTTTTTTTTTAATCATTTAGTTATTTAATATTTAGCGATTCAAGCATCTCAAATAAGATTTGTTGTTGACGTATAGCAAGCAATTTGGATATTTACAACAAGTTGGGTATCCTAAATGCGCTGCTACTTCGTGACTTGGCGCTTTTATCAAGTAAAAAATAGCAGAAGCGTCGAATACGCCCCCTTTTTGAAAAGCAAATCATTCCTTTTAAAAATTAAATAATACTTTATATTACTTCGTGGGTAAATTATATTAGTTTGATTATCAGTAGGATAGCTTTGAAGTATTAAAAATATTAAGTTGCTGATAATCAAACTTATATGAAATGTTTTTTTGTAAAAAAAAACTAAAACCTTGCAAAAGCAGCGAAGCTAATCCCACGACCACGAAGTAGCAGCGGAGCTAAGTATTAACTTTAATTATTAGCCTATAATTTAACTTAGATAAGCGCTATTTGTCAGAATGGAGC
>CALDEP010000437.1 GCA_937942475.1 uncultured Aureispira sp. | reverse complement strand
ATTCCCCGAATGCTATTATTAAGTAAGTTGTGTTGGCTTGAAAAATTAAGAATTGTTTTGCCATCATATCGATAAACGCCTTGCCCATTACTCCCAAACCAATAATTGTTTTTCTTGTCTTGATAGACAATCCAAATGTTATTACTTATTTCTGAGACAGTATCACCGAGCGCAATAGCTGAGTTTTTATCTACTACATTACTGTTAACTTTAGGGGAGTTTTGACTATTACACGAAAAGAATATTGCTAGTATTCCTAAAACTAGAATCTGATTCAATGTCATTATTGAAAGTTTCACGATGAATTAATCTTTATTCTAATCTATTTTGAGCTGAATTGATTTTCCTTGGGCACAACTTGAATCTATCAGACATCATATCCCAAAAACGTTGGGAAATTAACCCCTAAAAATGAAAAGGTCATTGCTTTTATTGATAATGCCTAGTTGTTGTGCCAATACTTAGATTCCTACTTACAATCAAACCTCCTTTTTATCGACCATAATACAATAGGTTTTACTAATTCTATCGTGTATAGATTGCTTTTTTTCGTCTAACATGATGGATGAGCAAGAAAAAATAAAGAAAAAGACAGTGAATTGAGTGGTATCAATACCAGGTATATTGTGGTCTAGGTTTTGAAAGGCTTCGAAGGTATTGGCTTCGTAAAAACCATCTATTCCAAATAAAGCAAAGGTAGAGAAGAGGAGACTCAAACTTACGGCAAAGTAAGGCAAAAACCTTAGTGCTGCTTGATTGAGTGAAATGGCTTGTAAATCTTCGTCTACTACACGAATTTTAAGCGCCATTTTGCCTAATGTTGCTCCAAATTTCCACTCCATAACAGGTTTGTAAATCCACCAAACCGCTGTAATAAGCACACTCAAGGCTAAACTCTTGATCGAAAGTGTGTTGAAATTTCCTAGTAAATTAAGGGGAATAAAGACCAAGCAATCTACAATAAAGGCATACAATCGTTGCAAAAAAGTAGCATGAACTACGGTATCATTCGAAGAAGTCTGATTCATCATTATAAAAATCGTATTTTGTTCTTTGATAAGTCAAAGAGCGTTTTTTTAAGATAATTTTTAAGATAAAGTGGTGTATCCTAGCTCAAAAAAATAAGTCGTATACCTTGGCTTGAAAAACAAGCGTAAGATATACGACTCAAAATTAATAGAATTCTATGAGAAATCAGTTAATTGTATTTTAATACTTTAGAAAAGTGTTTTTTTTTAGAATCTATTTATATTTTAATTTTCATTCCTTTGATTCGATTTTTCCCAAAAAAGCCTTGACAGCTTTTAGAAATTGGAATGTATGCTTAGAAATGGACTAAAAATCAACATTCTTCTTTTTAGCTTCTTTATTGCATTTACGGCAACATTGCTTGTAGTTTTTGTTCGTAGTATAGACACTCACAATAGGAATATCAACTGCTATGAAAGCTCCCCAACGCCAACCACTTGTTTGAGTGACTAGTGTTCCATTGGTCACTGTTCTTAGGTTTGGACCTAATTGAGCACCAATACCAATTGAAATTGGATATTTAGGCAAACCATAGACTAAATAACCTCCAGGAGCCAAGACATTTTCAAATTTTAGATCAGGCAATTCACTTACATTATCATCTTGAAAACGGAAAGCTGTTAAGGCTCCAATATCCAAAACAGAAGCTAGAATACCAATAGAGCCAAAGTTTTTGAAGCCCCAGTTAAAGGTAATCCCAATAGGCGTTGTAACGGCATAATAAGGATTGGCACCAACATCAGTCAGGATTTCTTGCCCAGCGGAAAGCCCTACATAAGCATTGATGGCAATACTAAATTTAGAGTATTTTTTAATGGCAGAACCACCAGGAGGAAGCGCGAAGGCAGCAATGGCATCTGATACTTCTTCGGCAGTTTTAGCTTTTACAGCAGTGGCAATGAACGTCCCATATTTCAACATAACTTGGCGTTCACACTTAAATTTACCATCTGGCAATAGTTTTTCGATGATAAATAAGGTGTTGATTAGAGCCGAGGTATAATGTTTTTTGCGTATTTCTAATGCCATACCATTGATGTCACTAATGATCGTCAAATAAGTATGTACCAAACTATCTTCTTTGGTAGAAGCCCCAAGAATTTCTTTCTTGAAATCATAGGTATACAGTAACAAATCACAGATATTTTGAGTGAAATCATAATACTCATCGTATTCCAGTTCTTTGTCTGCATCGGTCAATGGAGGTGCATTTCTATCTCTACGACGCTCATTTGCTTTGCGACGCATGTCTTTAGCTAGACGCTCCAAGGCTTTTGTTTTATCTAAAAAAGCTTTGAATGTATTTAACAAATTACGAACACGAACGGCATTTTCTCGGATACTCAAAGGCTCTAAATATTCTGCGAAAGTCTTTTCGCCCATTTGAATATCTTTCCCTTGTTGATAAATTAAACCTAAGTACAAGGTCGTAATAACAGGTTTTTTTAGCATCTTAGTAACCACCTCAGGTTCTACCCAATAGCCGTTATCATCTTGATTTTCAAAAGACTTAGAAATTAGTCCCAAGACTTGCAAACTACTTTGTAGGATTGGAACAAATTTAGAGCTGTCAATATCTGGAGTAATCGTATGTAAATAAGCATCTTCTGCTAAGTAATTAAGGACATCAGAAGGAGCTGTTTTGTCATAAAAAAGTTCAATAACTTTAAAGAAATCACTCATCATGTGTCGAACAAGTGGGTCTTTAATTTTAGAAGATTGTTGTACATAATCTTCCAAGTTGTAAACCAAGTCTTCCAAATCGGATAAAAAGCTCTCTCGGAGCACTTCCCAAAAGGCTTTAAATTGATAAATGTTTTCATCAATTTTAAGTAGTACTTTAGTCGTTGTCGGAAACAAGTATTTCATTTCTTCCGAACGCTTGACGACCTTTTGGAAATCTCTAAAAAAGGCAATCGACAATTCTTGTTTTGTACGCTTGACCAAGAAGTCTGTTAAGCCCATCAAAAAAGTAGAACCAGGCAAACCTAAGCCACTACTAGCACTAGCCAAAGCACCTAAGGCACGTTGTCCTGTTTTTCCAGTATAGACAATAGAACCGCCCATGTCATCTGTCAAAAGTGGCGCAATAAAAGGATTGTCTCTATAAGCGTCTAAAATTTCGTCATAAGTTAAGCCCGACTGTACCGTACTAAAGTTTCGAGCTAAAATTTCATAAAGTTTCTCCGTTTCATTAGCGTCCGTTAAGGCATACGTTTCATTATCTATAAACTCACTTAATTTCTGTGCATCATGGATCGCTTGCCCCTTGACGAATCCGCCAAGCGAACTAATTAATAAAAGTGTAAAAAAGATTTGTAAGTAGGTCTTGTTCTTCATAGTTTTTAGTTTTTATGTAATGTTATTTTATTTGTTGAGAGTGTTATGACTATATTTCGTGTAGAACCTGAAGGCTCAGCGTAGTTGAATCGTATTAGTTTGATTATTAGCTAGATGACTTACATGCGTTCAAAATAATAATAAGCTGATAATGAACCTAATGCAAGGTGTTTTTTTATGTTTTTTGTAAAAAAACTAAACCACGGAGTAGCAGGGTAGCTAAACTCCACGAACTAAAAGCGATAGCGCTCACGAAGTAAGTATTATTATGATCTATTCAATTAGCAAAAAAGCCGCCCAATAATAAGGGTTTTTGTAGCGTTTTCGCATCGTGTATTGTGCCTTTTCAAATGCTTGGTGAGCAGATTTGCCGTTAATATACTCTGTATAGAATAATTGCATTAATTCAGAAGTTTGCGCATCGGGTACTTTCCACAAGCTAATGAGCAATTGTTTGGCACCCGCTGTTTTAAAAGCTCGACGCAAACCCATAATTCCTTCATTATTATCAATATCACCTCGCCCCGTTTCACAAGCAGAAAGAACGACTAAATCGGTGTTAAATAAATCCATATTAGCTACCTCTAAAGCCGTTAAAATACCATCGTCTAAGCCTTCGATTTCTGGACCACCTTCCCAAACTCGATTGATACCAGCCAATGCTAAACCAGAGCGCAAAAGTGGATTGGTTGAGTTGGCAATTTTATCTTCTAAACTAGCAGATGATTTAGAATTGAGCCAGCTATCGTCCTCATTATCACTAACAGGGGTCGGAAAGAAATACCCATGTGTGGCAATGTGCAAAATAGTAGGAGAGTTGTCTGTCATTGTTTCTAGATTTTCCTCAGTTGCAAGGGTATCAGACAATAAGTTGACCACCCAATCACTAGGGAAAATAGTAGATATAGCATTTACTTCTTCCAACGTGCCAGGCAAATAGCTAAAATCTTCTCCTCTAGCACCTCTAGAGTAAGCCAAATCACTATTTTCTAAAGCTTGTTCTTTGAACGCATTTTCTAAATTTAATGAAGGAATGTTGTTTCGCTGTGCTAAGTTTTGCATTTCTTTTTCTGTGAAGGTAAATTTCACGCCTCCAACTAATCCCACACTAGTGGTACGATCATTCAATGTTCCGACTTGAGGATTGAGCAAATCACGAAGCGAACTGTAATAATGAATCGACCAATCGTCCATAATACGACGTTGATCATAGTCGCCCGTTCGTAAGGTTCCGAAGGCTATTTTACTAAGAATTCCACCTGGGCAAATGTGCAGGCGTTTGGCATCTGAAATATAAGGTAACAAGGGTTTCCAAACTAACTCATATAAATAACGACTTTCAAATTCATCTGTAATATAATTCATAGTATTGGGCGCAATATCTGGAGCCAATACATCTTGTAAATCTTCTTCAGTTGCTAAACGAATAAAAATAGGCGTTCTAAAATCCGAGCCAATAACAGCCGCATAATAAACCGAGGCTTCATAGCCATTTTCGTCTACTTGATCGACAATTAAAAAATCAATAGCAAGCGCCGCACTATCTTCTGTTTCTACTGCCTTTAGTATTTCTTTAAGTTGGTAGAAATCTACTTTCTTGTTGTTCTTACCAAAATATTCTCTTAAATCTCTAGAAGAAACACCAATGTCTTTTTCTAAATCGACAATTTGAGTACTAATTTCTTCCTGTTCATCTAATGGCAAAGAACTAGACTCGGCTAATGTTTTTCGAAGCGCTTGCATTTTAAAACATTTATTCCTAAGAACCGTATTTTCTGTTTCATTACAGATACTTTGCAAATTGGTAGACGTTTCCAAAGCTAAACCCTTAACCCTTAAATGGGCATTAAAAGCAATCATCGTCAAAGCACTATCTTGTTTAGGCAGCGCAAAGTTGAAAAAGACATTTAAGCGTTCTGAAATAGGATTTAGGAATAATAAACGTTCTTTTTCTGCAAGGTTGTTGTAATTTTTTTCAATTCGTTTCAGATCAATCTCCAAAGCATCTTTCAAATAAATGGCTGCCATAGAATCTTTCTCTTGCTGTCGATAAAAATTCGAAAATGCAATGTTTGCTTTTGCCAATTCATCTTTATCTTTGATCTGTCGAATAGCAGCTTTATAATAGCGTGTTGCTTTGGGGTAGTCGCCTTTAATTTCTGCTAAATAAGCCAAATCATATTGCAAGGAAATATCTTTTCTAAGAGACACTGGTGTGTTTTCATCCCGCTCAAATTTTTTGACAATATTGTAGTGCTTTTCAGCATCCATTATATCACCATTGTCTAGATGCACCCGAGCAATATGGCGTTTAATTTTAACATACAAAAGCGCCATTTCAAAGTCGTTATAACGATTCTTCGAGCGACTCTTGTTTTCCGCAATTTCTAGGGCATTTAGGGCCTCTTTAAATAATTTGATGGCATCTTCTGAATTGCCTCTTTCCTGTTCAATCAAACCAAGATCATCCAAGCATTTGACACTAGATAGATATTGGGATTTAGCTCGACAGAGGACTAATGTTTTGAGATAAAGTAAAAATGCCTTGTTGGGACGCCCTGTTTTTCGATAGATACGAGCAAGGTTATAAGAGGCTTCTATGTATTTATGTATTTTGTATTTTTTTCTAGGATTTTTATCGTTTTCATAGAGTTTAATAAACATTTTATAATAACTTTCAGCCGAAATAATTCGTTCGTTATTGTAATGCCAATCGGCATAGCTTTTAGCATAATAAGCGTATTTAGACTTATAAAGGTCGTATTGTTTGCCTACTAAGAGGAGTTCCTCAAAAAAGAAACTACAAGTTTCTACTGACCAAGGATTATCAATCGCTATGTTTTCAACGATAGCTTCAAGTAAAATTAGATAACGGACAGATTTCCCTTCTTTATTATTGTAGAACAACAATAGTTTTTTGTACAAAAGCGCTGCTTCTTTAGCATGTTCAGGCGTTTTTTTACTAAAAAAATAACTATCTGCTATGAATTCGGACAATTCAGCATATTCAAAGCTGTTTCTTCCTTTCTTTAGGGCGATCCGTTCCAAGTGTGGTTTTAACAAACGAGTTAGATGTACCACTGAAAATACTCTAGGAACAACAGGTTTAAGCGTTTCAACGATGGTATAAGAATTGTCTATCAAAAGAGAATCTATCCATTGCTCGGCTAGATAAGTGTTGTCTTCTTTTAGTAACATTAGTGACGTGAGAAGTAGATCTTCGCCAATTGTCTGAAAATCATTGTCTTTAAGGTACAGCCAAGACGTTTTAAATGCGAGACTGAGGTAGGTGTCGCTGTCAGCACCATAAACAGATTTGCTGACATCTAAATTGCGACTTGTTATCAAAAGCATTCTATAAGGAGGAATAACTTGTTGTACATATTTCTGAAATAGTGATTCTTCGTCCATCTCAAAAGGACGTTCAAATTCTATACTATCTAAAATTTCAAAGGCCCTATCATAGCGAGCAATAATGTGATCTCTTGATAGTTCAAGAATAACCTTTAAATTCGTTTCTTTAATAAGTTCAGCAACATATTGTTCAGAGGCTCCAAATTCAGCTAAAAATTGTCGAGTAATATTTTTTTGTATGGTAAGGTTTTGTTCATCTTCACCTACCGCCCATACGGCAGAAATAGCCTTTATTATGGTATAGTACTTGTTTTCGGGACCACCATGATATTGATCTAAATCTTCTAAAACCCAGTCAAAAACATCATTTGAAAAATACTCTGTAATACCACTAGTATCTACGATCTCAAGGTATTTTCTAAGGTCGGTAACAAATGAATCATTTGCAGTTTCATGCCTTTTAATTCGGTCAAAAATATCTTTTTCTATGGGGTGGAATAGTTGCATCTCATTGGTCAATGTTGAGAATGCTTTTTGATATTTAGGATGATCTAGACCTAATTTTTTTTCATAAATTTGAAGGGCTTCTCTAATACTTTTATAGTAATCGTCTAAGAATAGCGTGATGTGTTCTAGATGTTCATTATCTGGATACGAAAAAGCGGATCTATAAAAATCAACCAGCGCGTCGGCTAGTTTTATAGAATCAAGGGCTGCACGAGCCTCTTCAATTCTAACTTCTTGTTCTACTACCTCAATTATCTCAGAGGAAATGGTTTGAGCAGCATAATCATAAACAGGTTTGGCTGTTTCTGTAGGGAGTTTTGATAAAATTACATAAGCATTTAAGGCATGTTCATAAGAAAAGGCATCTAAAAATACGTTTTCAGGAGCGTAGGCAGCTAGGCTTAATTTTATTAATTTTTTTGCATACAAAGCAGACGTATCGCCATCAGAAACCTTAGCCGTTTCAAGATCTACATTAGCATCCACTAAACGTCCTTGTGGTTTTGGTAATTTTGATAATAAATCAAGATACAAGGATCCTGTTGGACCACCTTCTCTTCTAGCAATCGTTAAGGCTCGAAAAGCTAATTGAAAACCTTCGTCTTCTGCATACTCATCTTGATAATATAGTACCGCCAAATCCATGGCAGCTTTTGCATATTCTACGTGTTCTTCACTGTAGATGGTTTGAATATCAGCTAGTTCTTCTTGTGCCGCTGCTAATTCTTCTGGACTAGCTTGACCATAAGAATATGGACGAATTAAGAATAAACATAAAAAAAATAAACAGAATAGGATTTTAGTAGGCATGGGTGTAGGATTAGTGGCATTTTTAGAGTTGGATATAAAAGTAAAAATTTTTACTTGAAAAAACCTTTTTTGAACAATAAATATAAGCAATTTTGGCTTCCTTAATGCCTCAGAATTATATTATAAATTACAATTCTTTTTTAGCTTAAAAGCTATCTTTTTTTGATAAAGTATAATTAATTTAGTGATTTTGAAACATTGTGATCCTAATTTGAGTATACAGGGGAGTCTAGTATTTATACTATTTATAATAACAAAAACACACTATGAAAATCTGTTACTCGGTCAAACAGTTAGGAAAAAAACATCCTATAATTAAGCAAGCCTATTTAGAAATAAAACTCGCCCAAGCACCAACAACACTGCGCTTATTACTAAAAGCAATTGTGCAACAACAAGTACAAGCATATAATGATAGAAAAGAAAGCCCAACCGTCCTAAATATACTGAGTGCAGGACAAATAAAAGAAGCCAGTCAAGAAGGTAAAGTTACTTTTGGTGCTTCCGAAAACACAACACTTGCCGTAGAAGAAACTGCCATAGAAACCGCTATACAAGCCTTTGAAGATGGTTTGTTTGCCATTTTTTTAGGCGAGGAACAAATAGAGTCTTTGGAAGAGCTCTTGACTTTTGATGAAACGACTGTTTTTAGTTTTATTCGACTGACCTTTTTAGC
>CALDEP010000436.1 GCA_937942475.1 uncultured Aureispira sp. | reverse complement strand
TCTTTTTGTCGATAAACTTTAGAGAGTTCTACGATTTGATATTGATAATCGTTTTCAAATGACTTGGCACTAAAGAAATACCTAGAGGTATAATGGGTTCTTAATAAATTGACCGTTTCTTTATCTCGTTCGTCAATGATAGGAGGGAGTTGGTACAAATCACCAATCATTAACAACTGTTTGCCTCCAAAAGGCAAATCAGATTTTAAGTTGGCTCTTAATGATAAATCAATGGCGTTCATCAAATCACAACGCACCATAGAGATTTCATCTATGATAATCAACTCAATTTCTTCTAGCAATTGAATACTTGTCGCAGGCAAAGGCGGAATTCCTTCATCTTCGGGCATATAAGCACGCCATTCAAAGCCAAAAAAAGAATGGATGTTTTCTCCACCAACTTGTAAGGCTGCTAATTCAGTGGGGGCTAAAATGATATGCTTTTTACTTAAACTTTGTGTTAAGTAAGTTAAAAGGGTTGATTTTCCTGTTCCTGCTTTTCCGGTTAAGAAAACAGAACTAGAAGTATGTTCAATCAAGCGAATGGCATCTTGTGCTTTTGGATTGTTGCTATAGGCTCGAAGTAAATTAGTAATTGAATTCATCTATTATGGAGTAAATAACAGAAATTATACGCTTAAAACGGGGCATAATTTCTGCTACATTTTGTAATTGTTGTTCTTGATACGGCTAAGTTGTCGTTAAAGTCTTTCTTTGTTTACTGCAAAAATACACATTTAAAATAGAAGAAAAACATACACAGCAAAATTATTTTCGTTCTTTGAGAAATCGTGTGGTAATACTTAAAAGCAGGCTTCGAGTTTAACTATTTTAGATATTAGATCGTGCTTACCTTTTGGTGCAAAGCACCAAGCCTGCTCGTTCACTACGTTCATGCTCTTAGATGTTAGATTTTAGACTAAAAGATTGATTAGTAATCGTTTAGTCTAAAAGCGAAGCGATCTAAAATCTAGTATCTAAAATCTAAAATTTTTTAAGAGCTATCTGTAATTAAAAACTTCACACGATTTGCAAAAGAACCTTTATTTTAAAGCAAAATAATAAGTATAGCCAATTAGAAGCGTTACCGCATGATAATTCATAAAAGCGCTCTCATTTCTTTCCCCAATTAGAAATAGTGGAGATTGCACGAGCGGTTCTGTAAAGTTGACCAATTGACTGAATCCTTTATCTCGATGTCCGTAGGTATAATTGACGCCAATACTCATTAAACTAGCTTTTCTACGCCAAGATATTCCAGCAGAAAAATGCCACAAATCAATAGGAGCACTTACAATGGTTAAATCTCCTTCTTGAATTCGATCACTGCGTCGAGCATAACTAAAGTCACTGCGAAATCCTATATGCAATCTAATTTTATCTATAATTTGTTGTTCCCAACCAATGGCGCCATTCAACAATTGATTCGCTCCATGATGAATCGTAAAAAAGTCTACTCCTGGACGGCTCAAAAAAGCAGGAAAAGTAGGTTGGTCAGGATCGGATTCAATCATTTCATATTGCTTAATCTGAGCAAAGTACTCGCCTGTGATACTAATCAAACCTGTTTTGTAAACATAAGCAATTCCAAGACCAACGCTTAATGGATACTTGTATTGAGATTTTAACTGTGTCTGCTCTCCTGTCTGAATCTTATCAACATTACCAGGGAGGTTGGTTTGATTAATTTCTCGTTGAACACGAGATTCTCCCCATATTGTAATAGATGGAGAAGAGATATTTAAGCCAAAACGCCATCCACCAAATCGAGCATGAAAACCAGCTTTTAGAAGCCCTCCAATCATGTTGGAACGGGTGTGCAAATAAAAGGAGTTGGTCGAAATGTCAAATGGAATATTATTAGTAATATAAGTAGAATCACCACTAATAGAACGTGCCGTGAAAGCAAAGGTATGTCGTTGTGAACGATAGGTAGCAATAGCGGTCAATCCAACCGAAAAATGTTCGCTTAATTTATAACCTGCTCCCAAACAAGCCCAAGTTTCGTTTAAGTTGTTTCGAAGTTCAACATTACCAATATAATTTTCGGGACCCGCTTTATTGGGATTCAACTCATAAACCATTTCATGGCGTTGTGTCATATCAATATTTACGTGTTGGCGGCTTAGAATATTAAAGCCCAAACGCCATCTTTTTTCTGGATTCTTAGTTAACAAACCAGAAATCATTTGTTGATACAAACTAATTCGTTGAGAATTCAAGTCCACATTTGTTCCGCCACCATTTCCAATATACAAATCGGTGTATTTATAGACAGAGGTATTTAGAGAAACAGTACTTTGTTTGATAAAGGCTAAATTAGCAGGATTGTAGTAAACCGCACTATTATCATCTAAACCAGCAACAACTGCTCCGCCTAATAAAGAGGCTCTTGCTCCAAATTGATTGGTCCAATAGTGGGTATCTTGTGCTTGTATTTGTGTTAATATTGCAAAGCAAAAAAGAAATAGGAGGTTATTTTTCATAATTAATAATGCTTCTTGAACTTGTTTCTAGGGGGCTGAAATTTAGTGTTGTAAACTCATGTTACGCAAAAAATAATTATGCCGATAACCCGAAGGCTCACAAAGTAAAACATCAGAATTCGTCTACGAACTTGTTCTTAATGTTGAAGGCTGAATTTTTAATGCTTCATGGCATAACAAATATTAAAAATTTAGCATTAAGTATTCAACATTAAAATAGTCCTTAAATAAGTAGCGATGCGTTTAATACTAAAAAAAAAGGTTCTTGCGTAACATCAGTTATTAACACAAGTTAAGAATTAATTACAGATGTTGTGAAGGAAATCTTTTGAAGTAATAATTTAAATTGCTTCTAAGAAGTATAGAGTTAGACACTTTCAAGGGGGCTAACTCTATACTTAAGTAGGTAATCTTAATTAAGATTGACGCTCTTTAGGAGGTGAAATGGCAAACTCAAAGCCATTCTTACTTAATTCTTCGTATTTCTCTTTGTTAAATTTATATAAAAACGCAGGACGATGTGGGACATCTTTTTGGCGTTCTAGCTGCTCTAAAATATCCATTTTTAAAATTTTAGAACGGAAGTTTCGACGATTTAAAGCCCTGCCTAAAATGGTTTCATACAAATTTTGCAATTCACTTAATGTAAATTTGTCTGGTAATAATTCAAAGCCAATGGGTTGATAACGAACTTTAGAATCTAAGCGTTTGACAGCAATGTCTAAAATTTCGGAATGGTCAAAGGCTAATTCTGGAAGCTCTGATAATTTGAACCATTGAGCATCTTTGGCATCGGTTGCCGCAGAGGTGGGGTGTTCTTCCAAATTAATAAGCGCAAAATAAGCCACACTAATCACATGCCCTCTAGGATCTCTATTTAGGTTTCCAAAGGTATAAAGTTGTTCAATAAAAATATTTCGAACGCCTGTTTCTTCTTCTAATTCTCGTTGAGCAGCTGCATCTAGGGTTTCATTTTCTTTGATGAAACCGCCAGGAATCGCCCAAGAGTTTTTATAAGGTGCATAAGCACGTTTGATCAACAAAACACGAACATCTGCACTTTTGTCCAATCCAAAAACGACACAATCTACCGTCACAGAAGGTTTGTAATTTGTTTTATTATAAGGCATGGTTTATTTTTTGATTAATGATATAATACTTCGTGGGATTTTCAGTTTTTTTACCAAAAAACATAAAAAACATTTTATATAAGTTTGATTATCAGAAATTTAATACTTTTAGAGTTTTAAAGCTATCCTACTGATAATCAAACTGATATAATTCATCCACGAAGTAATGTGATAGATAGAGCTTTATTATAACAAGTAAAGACATTCAGTTTCTTATGCTTATAATAAGTGTTGTTGAATTAAGTTAAGTTTTTGCTGATTTAATTGCTGCTCTAATCCTTTAGGATATAATTTAAAATCTACCTTTTCAAATAGATGAACTTGTTCTGCTCTGTAAGCTCTAATCTGATGAATAGAGGGACGTTCATAGATCAATTTTCCTTGTTTAAAAATGGGAATCAACAAATCTTTAAACAGTCGATTATTGGTCACAATCGTCCTACCATCAAAACTTTGAATTTGAGGAAATAGTTCCTTATTATCAATATTCCAAATCATGTCTCCAAAAGGCTGTCCATCGCTCACGAAATAGCGACGAACTTGTAAAATGCCTGGCGTAGAGACTTTACTAGGCGTATTAGAAAGCTTTATTTTATAAGTCCAATCGCTCTCTTTTTTTCGAATTGCTGCCAATTTATAAACACCACCCAAAGCAGGTTGATCCTTGGCGGTCACCAAATTTGTTCCAACGCCCCAAACATCAATCAAAGCTCCTTTTGCTTTTAAATCTTTGATTTTATATTCATCTAAGCCATCACTAGCGATCACTTTTGCTCCTTCAAAACCAGCGTCATCCAATAGTTTTCGAGCCTTGATACTCAAGGCAAGCAAATCGCCGCTATCCAATCGAATCCCAAGAAAAGCATGTCCATTTTGACGTAGTTTTTCAGCTATTTTAATTGCTTTTTTTATTCCTTTAATAGTATCAAAGGTATCGACTAGGAAAACACAATTATTAGGCATCGCCTTAGCATAAGCTTCAAAGGCTTCTTCCTCCTCCTCGAAACTCATCACCCAACTATGCCCATGTGTTCCTTTGACAGGAATGTCATAAATCTTACCTGCCAAGACATTGCTTGTAGCAGTACAACCTCCAATATAAGCGGCTCTACTGGCAGACAAGCCGCCATCAATGCCTTGTGCTCTACGCAAACCAAATTCATGCACAGGATCGCCTTTGGCAGCCGCAATGATTCGAGCTGATTTGGTCGCAATTAAGGTTTGAAAATTAATACTGTTTAATAAAAACGTTTCAATAAATTGCGCTTGTAACAAAGGACCTTTTACTCTTAATAAAGGTTCGTGTGGAAAAACAATGGTTCCTTCCTCTACGGCATCAATGTCACAAGAAAATTTTAAGTGAAGCAAATAATCTAAAAAATCATCTTCAAACAAGGCTTGACCTTTAGCATCTTTCAAAGAGCTTAAATAATCTAAATCAGAATTCGTGAATTTGAAGTCGTCTAAAAAGTCAATCACATCTTGTAAACCGCAGGCAATGGCATATTTACCTCCAAAAGGATTCTGTCTGTAAAAGAGATGAAAAACAGCTTCATGCTCCGCTGAGCCCGTTTTCCAATAGCCATAAGCCATCGTTAATTGATATAAATCAGTTAACAGGCTAAGATTTGTTTGGTAACGAGTTTGAAGGTGATTCATAAAAGCTTTGAATGGTTCTTATTATTTTGTAACTTTCAGACACAATATAGGCTAGCTTAGTTTTAAAAACAAACGAAGAAGCGAATTTAAAATAAAAAAATCCGAATACAGGATGAAAGTTTGCCCTATAACTAGATAAAAAATAAGGTTCTTTGACAAATCATCTGATAATATTTTAATGACTGCTTTTCTCCTACTATATGAGTCGCATGTTTTAAATAGAAAGTTGTATATTTTATTTTGATAATAAATAGCTTGCGACGGTCTACTTAAAACTTATATTCAAATTCCATGTTTAGAAACATAAGCTATATTTAAAAAATTACATGATTTGACAAAAAATTAAAAATAACAATCAATCGCCCAATAAGGAATTATAGAAAATGGCAAAAAAGGATTATACAGTTTTATTAGAAGACGAGCATTTAATCATTGTGAATAAAAGAAGTAATCTGTTGACGATACCAGATCGATATCGATTGGATATTCCCAATTTATACAATATACTTCAAGCAAAATATGATGAAATTTATACCGTTCATCGTTTGGATAAAGGAACGAGTGGCGTGGTTATCTTTGCAAAAAACAAAGAGGTACACCGTTTGTTGAGCTTGCAATTTCAAGCAAGAGAACCCTTAAAACGATATTATGCGATTGTAAAAGGAGTACCTTTCGAAAAAGCAGGCACGATTGATGTTGGTTTATCACCAAATAAAGAAGGTGGAATGCATGTTGATGTTAAGAGAGGGAAACCTTCTGTGACAGAATATAGAGTGGTAGAAGACTTTGGGCATTTTTCATTGATTGAAGCCGTTATTTTAACTGGAAGAACGCATCAAATTAGAGTTCATTTCAAACATTTGGGACATCCATTGGCAGTAGATGCTTTGTACACCAATAAAGAAGAACTCTATCTGTCAGAAATCAAGCGAAAGCGATTTAACTTAAAGAAAGATACAGATGAGCGCCCTTTGTTGATTCGTGTTCCATTGCATGCCCACTCATTGCGCCTCAAACATCCAATAACAAAAGAGATGATAGAGGTTAATTGTGAGGTCCCAAAGGATATGCGTGCTATTTTGAGTCAGTTGAGAAAGTGGAGTTAGCTAATCGCCCCCAATAATTAGGAATGCAAATTAAATAGAGTGCTAGAGTTGACGAGGTTTATTTTATTTCTAATAAGTCAGTAAAGTGTACCATTAATTTTTAATAGAATAAGCTTTGAAGTAAATACAGGACAAGCCTGCTTCGTACCTCGCAGGCTTACACTACAAGAGCATTTATATTTTATTATTTATAACTTTTGTTACACTGTAGTCAGGAATGGTGCTTTACTTAATTTGTATTCCTTAGGAATAGAATTAAGGCTAAAATCTCTAAACAGGAATAACCCTAAATTAATGCTACCAGGTAGTTATCACAGACATTCGGTACAGACAAAACGGTTTCAGCGCGTCAATAAATATATTCGAAATATTTTGTTGGCGATTATCTTGCTGTGTACAACAACCGTGACTGGAGTTATTGGTTTTATGACAATTGACCAATATACTTTTTCAGAAGCCTTCTACATGACGATTATTACCTTGTCAACGGTAGGCTTTGGAGAAGTACAACCCTTGTCGCCAAGTGGGCAAATTTTTACTTCTTTTTTGATTATTTTTAACTTGGGTGTTTTTGCCTATGCCATCTCTATTATTTCCAATTTTATTCTAGAAGGAGAGTTAAGAACCTTCTTAAAAGATTATAAGATGTTTCAAAAAATACAGCTATTAGAAGACCATACGATTGTTTGTGGTTTTGGTCGGCATGGTCGCCAAATTTGTGAAGAACTAACCAAAAATAACTTATCTTTTGTTGTAATAGAGCCAGAAAGCAAGCAATTTGAGGACTTACGAGAGTTAAAGTATTTGTTTATAGAAGGCGATGCTACCGATGATGATGCCTTGATTGATGCAAGAATTAATCATGCAAAAGCAGTTGTTGTTACGTACAGCGAAAATGCTTTGAATGTGTATACTGTTTTGACAGCAAGGCAATTGAATCCTCAGCTAAGGATTATCACAAGAGCAACAGACCGAACGGCTGAAAAGAAATTGTTGCGGGCTGGAGCAAACCATGTTGTTCTAACAGAGGTAATTGGAGGTTTTTATATGGCAACGCTCATTCATCAACCCAATGTAGTCGAGTTTTTTAGTATTATTTCTAATATGGGAGATGTCTCCATCCACTTTAAGGAGGTGCATTATGAAGAGATGAAAAATGAATACCGAGATAAGTCGATTATAGACTTGAGCTTGCGTTCTCACACAGGTGTTAATATTATTGGAGTGCGACAAAC
>CALDEP010000435.1 GCA_937942475.1 uncultured Aureispira sp. | reverse complement strand
AACAAGTGTTGCTAAATATTTTTGAGGATGAAAGTTTTAAAAAATGAGTAGTGTAACGGGTTACACGTCCGATTTTTTTGAAATTTTCAGACCAAAAAGATGACGCAAAACGTTCATTTTATTTATTGAACATTCCTTATTCGTCAGTAGAAACTTCTTTGTAAAGGATAAAAATAATTTCTTGCGTAGCAGTATTTAAGGTTAATTGTTTTCCTGTTTTGTTATAAACGATTTTTCCTGTTAATGCATTCATTAGCGCCACGCCTTCTTTAGAATCACAACATTTGCGTGTACATCCCATTGGTTTAGGCATTTCAAGTGTAGAAATTTGTGGTGAATAAGTAATTTCAGTATTACAAGCATTTACATCCAAGTTTAAGTTGACTCTGTTTTTATCAAAACTTAAACGATATTTCTTTTCAAATTTAGTAGGAACATTATCTTCGCTTTTGTCACTTTTGTAAGTAACAGCAGTCCATGAAGTTCCAATAAGACCATCTTTGTTATTGATTAATTGAATGTCGCCTTTGTCCGTTTTAATCGTCATCATAGACCCTTCAATGGTGTATTTAAGGCTGCCTTTGAATTGACGAGTCAAAAAATGCGCTTCTTTACTATCACAGCAAGCTTCGGTACAAGTCATCCCTTCTTGAAAAGAAATCATATCCTCTTTTACTTTATAAGAAGTACCACAAGTATTAACATCTAAGGTAAGTGCCATAGAATTGTCGGCATCAAAATTAACCACATAAGATTTTTGAGTAGTTGGTGCTTTTCCATCTTTAGGGTCGGTAGGAAAACTAATAACGGTCCAAGAGCCAATAGGGCTAATTGTTTTCTCCATCTTAGATTCAGGCGTTGCGTTGTTTGAGGTTGCTTTTTTGTTGCAAGCACTGCCTAATATAGCGCAGACAAATAAGAAATAGATGTACTTTGTTCCTGTCATGATAATTTATATTCGTTGTTGGTTGAATTTTGTATTTGTTACAAAAATACTTTTGTTGTTTGGGTATAACAAAAAAAAGAGGGCTTTATTTATAAGAATAGTCTACTAAAACGATTGCCTCGTAATTTAGTGGAGTCTTATTATTTTGATTATTAATGATTTATTAGGGGACTAGTGTAAATTGCAGGAAGCGATTTTTAGCTTGTAGCGTTAATCTTTGACCTTGAATGAAATACTTGAAGCTGCCACTAAATTGACCAACTAAAAACTCATCTTCATTGCTATCACAACAAGCTTCTGTACAGGTTATTTGTTCCAGAAAAGTAATGGTGCTATCTTTTTCCTTTAGAGCAAAACCGACTCCACAGGTGTTAATAGACAAGTTTATTTGAATCGCTTCTTTGCTAAATGAAACTAAATTTCCAGCAGCAGTAATTGTGCTCACTGTATTTTCTTTGCGATCACTTGTAGCCCTTATTGTATTTTGGGGTGGAGAGATCGAGTTATTAACCCGAATAACTTTCCACGTATTAAAAAGAGAAACCGGTTCTTCTAAAATCCTAGTAGATTCTAAAGGGGGCGTATTGGCTAAAGAATTTGTGTCTTGGAAACAACTACTAAGAATTATAACATAAAATAGGAGGCAAAGATATTTATTTCCTATCATGAGAATTTACTTTTGAATTCAAAAAAAAAGGCTGCTTTATTTAATAAAGCAGCCTCTAATTTATTTTTTATTCTATTAACACAGAAAGCAGTCGATTAGATAATCAACATAGCATCTCCGTAACTAAAGAAACGGTATTCTTCTCTAATGGCTTCTTCATAAGCTTCCATAATCAAATCGTAACCACCAAAAGCACAAACCATAATTGCTAAACTAGATTTAGGCAAGTGAAAGTTAGTAATCATTGAATCTGCAATACTAAAGTTGTAAGGAGGGAAAATAAATTTATTCGTCCATCCTTCAGCAGGTTTTAGCATTTCGTGCGCAGAAACAGCCGATTCGATAGAACGCATTGAAGTCGTTCCTACCGCACAACGTCTACCACCAGCTTTAATGGTACTATTTACCATGTCACAAGTAGGTTGGTCGATTTTGAAGTATTCAGCATCCATTTTGTGCTTTGACAAATCTTCCACTTCAATATTACGGAAGGTTCCCAAACCAACATGCAAGGTTAATCTAGCAAAGTTAATTCCTTTGATTTCTAAACGTTTCATCACTTCTGGACTCATGTGCAAGCCAGCAGTAGGAGCAGCAACAGCACCTACTTCAGAAGCATAAATTGTTTGATAACGCTCTTTGTCCAAATCCTCAGCAGGTCTGTTGATGTATTTAGGCAATGGTGTATGTCCTAATTTATCCAAGTGAGCTTTGAATTCTGTGTCGTTACCATCGTAAAGGAAACGAATAGTTCTACCTCTAGAAGTTGTATTATCGACCACTTCGGCCACTAATATTTCAGCACCATTTTCATCGTTGAAATAAAGCTTATTACCAACACGAATTTTACGAGCAGGATCAACCAATACATCCCATAATTTCATTTCTTCGTTCAATTCACGAAGTAAGAAAACCTCAATTCTGGCTCCTGTCTTTTCTTTTTGACCATATAAACGAGCTGGAAATACTTTGGTATTGTTTAAGATAAAACAATCTCCATCGTCGAAAAAATCAAGGACATCTCTAAAGATATGATGAGATATAGTTCCTTCTGCTCTATTGACGACCATTAGTCTAGATTCGTCTCTACGTTCAGCAGGATATTCAGCAATAAGTTTTTCAGGAAGGTCAAAGTTAAACTGCGATAGTTTCATATTTGAATAGTATGTTCTGTTTAATTCTAAAGTCAATATGTTCTTACAACATATTTTAAGTAGTACGGTTAATTCTAAGATTAATATTGAACCTTAGAATTTGCAATAGCCGCAAAGATAAAAAATCTTTGAAGATTAGCACTACCTTTGTTAGGATTAATTGATGTGTGATGAAAAACTCTAGAAAATTGTACCATATCGTACTATATATAGGCTATGTTTTTTTATTACTTAAAATTAAGAATGGAGTTGTTTAGAATTAAGTAATAGTTAAATATGAATTATAGAGCAACGAATCTAGTTGTAAATCTCCAACAGAGTTTGGAGAAATACCTCCTTGGAATAGGAGCGATGCTCCTTTTATCTTTTTTTATTTTTTTAATAATGTCGGAGCGATGCCCTTTGTAAAACGGGGCATACATTTTTAAGTGAAAAACATATTATTAAAAATCGTTAATGCTAAAAAATCAACTAATAAGTTCTTGTTAAAAGAAAAATTAAGCCTAAAAGATCCGTTTACTTGTAGTATTATTGTTTCAAAGATAGTTTAGCTATTACACTTTTAAAATTTTATAATTACTAAGCATACATGTTAATCAATATTGATTTATTAAAATATCAATCTAAACTTGATATTGAATATAAAAAAGCCGAAAAATATATTTTTGGAATTATTCGTAAGAAGTATTTAGTCTTAACTCCAGAAGAGATTGTTCGGCAATTAATTTTACACTATTTGATGGAAGAAAAGGGCTATCCCAAAAGTAGGATTCGAGCAGAAAAAGAGGTGGAAGTAAATACAATGTCAAGGCGTTATGATATTCTAGTGTTTAATAAAGCATTGGAGCCCGTTTTGTTAGTAGAATGTAAGTCAGCTAAGGTAAAAGTAGACGATAAGGTGTTCCACCAAATTGCGCAATATAACATGACTTTAAAAGTGCCTTATTTATTAGTAACAAATGGTCCTGTTACCTATTGTTCTGTTATTAATCAAGAAGAAAAGACCTTTGAGTTCTTAAAAGAAATTCCACATTATGATTTGATTAAATAGCTTCAGTTAACTGATAATTTCTTAGGAAGTTAAAAAAGAAAAAATAGCGCATTGTAAATTAAAAATAAAGCAGGATGGATTTATATATAAATATATGCCAATTATGAATACTTATTTGCAAGTAGATACTTAGCGATAGGCATCTATTAAATGCAAAAATAGCGTAAAAATAATTTTTAATTAGTTTGAAATAAACCTGCTTTTCAGCGAAAATTCATTAAGTTTGCGCCAAAATCAAGTAATTTTCATCTAAGTGGGACAATGAACCTATTTTAAAAAAATTCATCAAAATCATGAACAGTAGATTTAAAGCTTTAGATCTGTTATCCAACCGTAAAGAATTTACTCCAGATCCTTTATCTTGTAATGTTTCAGAAATGTTTGCTTGTAATGTTTATAGTGATAACACTATGAAACAATACCTTGCACCAAAACTGTACAAGAAATTTAGAGAGATCATAGATGCAGGAGTTAATTTGGATCGAGATTTGGCAGACCATGTTGCAGAGTCCATGAAGACTTGGGCATTGAGTAAAGGGGTTACACATTATGCGCATTGGTTTCAGCCATTGACAGGGCGTACTGCTGAAAAGCATGATTCTTTTTTTACGCTAGACTCTAATGGAGATGCGATTGAGGAATTCACAGGAACGGAACTGGTACAACAAGAGCCAGATGGTTCTAGTTTTCCTGGTGGTGGTTTGAGATCAACGTTTGAAGCAAGAGGATATACGGCATGGGACCCAACGTCACCAGCTTTTATCTTGGATGTTAACAAACAAAAAACACTTTGTATTCCTACCATTTTTGTTACTTATGGCGGACAATCCTTAGATTACAAATTACCTTTGTTAAAGTCACAAGCATTCTTAGAGCGTTCAGCCGTTGACGTTTGTCAATTGTTTGATCCTAATATTACTAAGATTTCAGTGACTTTAGGCTGGGAGCAAGAATTTTTCTTGTTAGACGAAGCCTTGTTTAATGCTCGTCAAGATTTGTTGATGACAGGGCGTACTTTGTTGGGAAGATTGGCTCCAAAAGGACAACAATTGGACGATCATTATTTTGGAACCATTCCTGAGCGGGTGTATGCTTATATGACGGATTTGGAACAAGAGTGTTACAAGCTGGGGATTCCATTGCGTACTCGTCACAATGAGGTGGCACCTTGTCAGTATGAGTTTGCGCCAATTTATGAAGAGGTAAACATTGCCGTTGACCACAACCAATTGTTGATGGACATTATGGAACGTGTTGCGATTCGTCACAAAATGCGTGTTTTGTTTCACGAGAAACCTTATGCAGGCGTGAATGGTTCAGGGAAGCATAATAACTGGTCTGTTGCTACCAACACAGGCAAAAACTTGCTTTCTCCAGGTAAAGATCCAGGGAAAAACTTACAGTTTTTGACGATTTTTGTCAATACGATTCAAGCTGTATCTAAGTATGCAGACATTTTGCGTGCTAGTGTGACTTCTGCTTCTAACGATCATCGTTTGGGGGCAAATGAAGCACCTCCAGCAATTGTTTCTGTCTTTATTGGAGAAGCGTTGACTAAGGTCTTGAATGAGATCGAGAAAGGGGTTGATGTAACAGATGATGGTGTTAAGAAAGTTTTGAATTTGTTGAGTAAAATTCCTAATTTGGAATTGGACAATACAGATAGAAATAGAACATCGCCTTTTGCATTTACTGGAAATAAATTCGAAATTCGTATGGCTGGTTCTACCGTAAACTGTGCTGCGCCAATGACGATTATGAATATGATTGTTGGAAAACAATTGAAAGAGTTTTATCAAGATGTACAGATTTTGATGGCAAACAACACGCCTCAAGATCAAGCGGTTTTGTTAGTTTTGAAAAACTATATTCACCAGTCTAAGGACATTCGATTTGAAGGTGATGGTTATAGTCAAGAATGGCAAGATGAGGCAGCTCGTAGAGGTTTAGGGAACTATGCTGATACTCCAAGAGCATTAGAAAATTACTTGGATAAAGAAACGAAGGCTCTATTTGTTGAAACAGGTATTTTATCAGAAGAAGAACTACATGCACATTATGAAGTTCGTTTGGAAGAATATGCGCTGAAACTTCAGATTGAATCTCGTACCATGGCTGAAATGTGTATGAATCAGATTTTGCCTGTAGCGGTAAATTATCAAAATATATTGATGCAAAATATTAGCGCTCTAAAAAACTTAGGTTTAGGAGAAGAAAGCTATGAAGCGCAATTGTTTTTGGTCAAAGAGATTTCAACTTGTGTGAACAAGATTAGAAGCTGTGCGTATAAGATGAAAGATGAGCGTGAACTCGCAGGAAAGTTGGATTCTAGAGCAAAGGCGTATGCTTATTGTGATCAAGTAAAACCAATCATGGAAACCTTGCGTAATGTTGCTGATGATTTGGAGCAATTGGTTGACGATGAAGTTTGGCCATTGGTTAAATACCGTGAATTATTATTTTTGAGATAATAAATTATTAGGATAATAAATTGAAAATAACAACCACATATAGAAAAATGGGGAGTATGGCTGCGCTAGTGGTCATACTCTTCACGGGTTGTTTTAAACCCATTCCAATAGAAAAACCGCTGCTCAGCGATGAAGAATTGATACCCATTCTTAAAGACATTCATATTGCAGAGGCGCTCTTAACTGAAACGGTAGATCGACGGAAAAAGGATAGTTTAGCTCGTTTGTATTATGGGCAAATTTTTGAATTACACCAGGTTGATACGGCTGCATTTAATCAAAGTATGCATGCTTATTTTTCTAATCCAGCTGCTTTGGATTCCTTGTATCAAGAGGTGATGGATGCTCTTGGAGAAGAGAAAAAGGCTGTGGTAGGTGATAAGAAGGTTGAAAAACCAGAAAAGTAAGTTGGTTTATGCATCCAAAATGTCCTCGTGTAATAATTTTTTTTCCAATTTCGGATCTAACAATAGTTTTTCTACCGTCCAAATTCCAATTATATTCATAATAATTGTAATCCAAAAATAAGGATAGCCCATCTTAGTTCCAGCTATAAAGCTAGACGAATTCCCAAAGCCAGGAAAGTATTCAATGGTAATGTTACTAAGCAAAATACTTAAAAGAACACTTAAAAAGACTGGACCAATTTGCCATTTTTTGAGTGGATGTATCCTTTTGTGGCTAATCCAATAGATTAAAAAAGGGACAAGCAAAATCAAACAGATACTAGGCAAATATAAAATATCAAGATCGAATAGGGGACCACAAAATAAAGATTTTATGATATAAAAGGCAATTAGGGTAAGAACATAAAGTAATAAAAATGTGACTAATTTATGCTCTTGCTTTGCTTGAACCTCTTGATTTCTCCAAAGTGGAAAACAATAAGCTAAAATTACCAAGGCATTGATTACAAAAACAGATTTGTGTTCATAGTTTAACCATTTTAAGCCTTCCCAACCAATAACAGATACAATTTCATACAACCATAAACCATTCGCTAGAACTGCTAATAGAAGCCCTATTGTAAAGTTAAGAAAGATTCGTTTTTGCATCTTTTTTATCATTTTATACAATTAGGGCAAATTCCAGACAAGGTGAAATTAACTTCTTGAACCTTATAATCAGGAGGCAAATTATAACTAGGTTGCACATTATCTAGACAAGTTACCGTATCACATTTGACACAACTAAAATGAACATGATCGTGGTTGTGATTAGGATGCGATTCACATTGGTTGCAAGGAGCATATTTAATAACACCGTCGGTATTAATAATTTTATGGATTTCCCCTTCTTCTACCAACCGATCTAAAATTCTGTAAATCGTAACTCTATTACACAATTTACCCACCTCATTTTGGATGTCTTTGTGAGATAATGCAACGCTAGATTGTTGTAATAATAATTGAATGGCTGACTTTGCAGTCGTATTTCTAGTTGATTTCATACAATTTGGTGGCTTTTGGAGCACTTGTTTTATTATAATAAACAAAACTAATGCAATTCAGTTGCATTTCCTAAAAAAGTAGTGTCCGTCTATTATTTCCATTTTAAAATAGTACAAATAGTAGCTAGAACTGCTTTCTTTGAAAGAGTCCTTTTAGATGTAAACTTAAATTAATATTAAATTAATATTTATTTTAAATGATTGTTTGTAGTTTATTGTATATTGGTTATAGATATATGAAATATAGTTTACTTATTTGAAATTCCCTGTCAGGGATTTTGAGTTTCATAAAACATTATAACACACTTAAATTGAAAACGATGAGTTTAAAGATTAGCCCCTCCATTGGTGTTGCTCGATTGGGCAACAGTGATGCAGAATTTATGGTTGCTCCAGAAAAAATTGGAGGACTCCCTTTTGATTATGATATGACAACTGGTGTAAAAGGAGCACCTGTTGAAAAATTTAAAGACAGCATCGGTTTAGTAAAAAGGCAAGGACAGATTTTTAAAGTTTATGACGGAATTGATGAATTAGTTATCGGAAAAAACGGTGTAAAAGCACTTCATTGGACGGTTCATTTGGCAAACAAAAAAGCAGCATGGTATCAATACACAGAGTTGCGTGGAAATTTGCTTTATCCTAATAATCAATATACTACAGCAGAAGGTGGTCCTGATGATGTAGAGGTACGTAATCCTGATAAAGTAGGAACAGAACGGAATGAATTGATCATTGATGCTGGACCAAGAACCATTTCAGGAGTAAACCAAACGATTGAATTAGATCGTACTAATATGGGGTTAGCGCCTGGTTATACCACGTCATATCCAGAATATCCAAATGGGGTTGAGAATATAAATGGTCTTCCTGTAGAGAGTCTAGGGACGATTTGTACAGATGCAGAAGGACGCCTAATTGTTTTTGGTGCTTATGGCGCTGCTGGAGGAATTGATCCATTGACAAGTTATGGTGGATCAGATACTTGGCATGATGATATTGCCGATGGCTCTATTTCTTGTACGGTAGAATATGAAACTCCTGGAGACTCAGTTGCCATCGAAGATCGGTCATGGCTAATTGTTGGATCGCCTGATTTTGCACCAGAAATTGTGAACATTTCTACTTTGAGTGATACCATGTTTGATGTTGCTATTCGCACAAAAGGCTTGAACCCAGATATGCATGATGGATCAGGTTATGTAGATGCATATAATCCAGAGTATAATCGTGAGATCTTGCCAATATTGGAGCGTTGTAGAGCCTATCAATGGGTTGCGAATGTGCAATCTATGACAGCATTTGCTTATCCTACACTTGACCTTTCTGATCCTCTAACAAATATACAAGCAAGAAAAGATTTCTTCGATTACTTTAGAGCACCTAATGATAAATCAATTGCTCAAGCAGATCAATCACAAGGAGTGTTGTTTAATAATCCAGAGACCTTTGACATTCCTAAAATGCCAATTAATTCTGGGAGTAACTCCGTCAGCAATACAACGGTTGTAAAATTCTTAGCTTTAGATGAAACACAGTATTTCTTAATGGAGCAGTGGTCTAAAAGCCTTTTTGTTAATCATGGGGCAGTTCCTCTTAGTACCTCATTGGTTGATGACAGAGATCAAGTTAGTGTGGGGAATTGTGTAGGACTTCCTATGTCGCCAGGTATTGAAGTTACTTGGAGTGTGCAAAATCCTGCCATTTATTCCGCAGCGTATAAAATCTCGGTAGACCTTGCGGCAGATTCGGGTTTGGACCCTATGAGAGATGAATGTGACCCCGTAAATTCGAGTTGTCAACCTGGAGATTTGACCAAAAGAATGGCTTGCCCGTGGCAGGCAGATTTCTTCCAATGTACGATTCAGCATATTAATTTTGATCATCCAACAATTAATAAAGCAGCAAAAACAACTACAACAACTACTGTTGTTGTGGAAAGCTGGGATGAAGTGGCAGGAGATTATCGACGTACAGAGGTAGCGGAATCTACTTCTAATCAGCCCTTGCCTCCATCTTATTATAGTTATTGGTGGCCACCACAAAGTCCGTGGGATGTATTGACTGGAGAGCATACTTTGGAGGGACAGGAAGACTCTCATTTGCCAGCAGGTCAACAGGTTAATTATGCTAGAGGAATCAATAGTTTTGTTCAAATGGTAGAACATTGGTATGCATTGGCCTTTATTAGAAATAATAATCCTGAAACAAATTATCCTTATTTCACAGAGACAGAGCGGAATAACCTCTTGTTTAGTTATAAGGAAGTAGGTGTAGGGCAAATTACTGGAAATCCAGATGATAGCGACACCACGATTCCTGTTTTTTACCTTGAAAAAGATCGAGAAAAAATGGCAGGAAAAAGGGATAAGGCAAGGCTCTTTGTTGATTTCTTGGAAAAAAGAGCTTTTAAAGCTATTTCTGTAACTAAAGGAGGTCTTGGTTTACCTAAATCAGGGACAAGATCAAGACGTTAAAATTTAGGATGAACGCAACTATTTATAATGTAGATGTACTTATTGTTGGTGGAGGCCCTGCTGGGGCTTCTGCCGCTTTGAGTTTATTGACGTATTCAGAGCATACCGTTTTGTTAATTGAACAATCTAATCTAGAGCAAATTAGGGTAGGAGAACATGTTTCAGCTAGTTTGTTTGATTTGACGAGCTATTTAAAGATTCAAAAGAAGGATTTTGAAGCAGGGAGTTTTTTGCCAGCCTACGAAAATGTTTCTTTTTGGGGGAGCGACTTGCCTACTTCCGTCAATTCTATTTACATGACAGAAGGTTCCACCTTTCAATTGGATCGAGAAAAATTTGATTTCAAACTGATTGAGCAAGTGGTTGATCGAGGAGGAACCTTTCTTCCAAGAACAAAATGTACCAACTTTGTTCAATTAGAGGATAAAACTTGGGAAATCACCGTTAAACATCCAGATCAAGAAGCTTTTTCTGTTCATGCTAATTATTTGGTAGATGCCACAGGAAGAAATGCGACGATTTGCCGAAAAGTAGGCGCTTCTGCTAAAAAGGTGGATGCCTTGATGGGTGTTGGTTTTTTCTTTGACTTAGGAGAAGGAACAAATCTTAGGCAAGAGCAATTGTTAGAAACTACCGAGTTTGGTTGGTGGTATTTGGCTCAACTTCCTAATAATAAAGTTGTCGCCACCTTTTTTACAGATGCAGATATTG
>CALDEP010000434.1 GCA_937942475.1 uncultured Aureispira sp. | reverse complement strand
TTTTGGATTGAGTTGAGTCGATTTGTTTTGGTGTTTTCAGAGTGGTTGCCACTTTTGTGCATCAAGCTAGGCTGTAGTTTGAAAACGATTTTAATTGCCTACTCTTTGGGGCATGTTTTGTTTTGTTATGGCATCTATTGGATTGGGCGTTATAGATGGGGGAACCACCAAATTGGCTGGTTTTTGATCACGCTACAAACGGTCGGTATCTTATATGGCTTTTGTGCGCCAGGGTTTGAATTGTACTATGTAGGGTCACTTTTGGCGCTTTTTTCGGTGATATTAGACGCCTCAAAAAGGTCTAAGCGACAGTATATTTATTTGTTTTTATTGACCTTTATAATTGTTGTCAATTATCTATTGGCAAGCTGGATTATCGGAGGGTTGTTGCTCTTGCATTTCTCAAAACAGGGCTTCAAGGATTGGAAAAAATACCTTGGAATTTCTATCGCCATCCTCCTTTCTTTTGGATTTAAAAAACTCTTAACAACCCATAGTTACGAAATTATAAAGATGGAGCAATTTATGCTTAATCTAACAGAGCGGCAATATAATTACCAATGGGATAATTATGTGAAGCCCTTGCTGAGTTTTTATGGTCTATATTACAAGGAGTTATGGGGGCTTGTTTTGATAACTTTTGGGCTGTATATTAGAGAACGACGTTATTTTGTAGCATTTGGGTATCTAGGATTTTTAGTGCTAACTCAATATATTATAGCTTTGACCTATCCTGGAATTCGACATTCTAGGTATCAAGAACAATGTTTTTACCCACTAATTTTTGTGGCCTGTTTTCCTTTAATCATGCAGTTGAGTAAAGGTTTTGTCGCAAAATGGAAATGGATTTTCAGTATAGGAATGTTTAGTTTGATAGTCTATCGATTTATTTTAATTGCGATCGAAATAGAACCCTTCACGCATCGAGTAAATTATATGCATCGAGTAATTGAAACAGCTCAAAAGATGGATGGAAATAAATTTATCATGCACGAAGATTCTTGGAATCCTAAATTTGGTGGTCTAAGTTTCACCCTAGGGATGGAATCCATGTTGCTATCGGGCTTAAATCCAGATCGAAAAACGATTCAGATTATTCGGGATACAGAATGGCTTTGGCAGGATTCTGCCAATGTGCGTACCTTGCAGGATAGCAATTTGTATATGTTTACCTATCGTAGTTTTTACGATCGAGTGGATAGTATTTATCAACATAAAGAGGCAAATCCAACCTATTTTAATTTTCCTTCTGGAACCTATCGTTATTTGAACGGAGAAGCTCCAAGAGTGGATTCTATCGAAGGCTTGAGAAACGTTTTGGCGATAAAAACATATCCAAATGGACCTTATAAAAAGAATACATCTGAGAATATTTTAATCAAATTGACAAATATTGGCTCAAAATCGTTAAATTCAAATCAAATTCGGGTGGCTTATCATTGGTGGAAAGATGGTAAGGTCTTTCATTGGGAAGGCAATCGAACTCCTTTGGAATTAGATTTGTTGCCTCAAAGTGATTATTATCAGTATGTTTTGGTCAAAATGCCAGCAGAACCTGGACGGTACGAATTGCAGGTAGATGTTATTGCTGGACCTATTTTAGGTTGGATGCAGTATCCTGCAAGGGTTCCAATTGTGGTAGATTAGAGGCGTTTTTTGTATGAAGTGAAATTTATTTGAAAATTAATAGTGCTGAATAATGAGCTGCAAAATCTCAAAATTAAGCAAGCTTCAAATTCGTTTTTAATCTTTTTTTATAGAAAACTTTGGCTACCATTTTATAAGTTTTCTGAACAACTTTCTAAGAACAATAAGAATGAACATAAAATATATCATAAAAGTAATTTTGTCGATTCCTTTTCTTCCGATTATATACTTTCAAGCAAAGGCAATCAAAGCTAAGTTTCCTGTTCTGCCAGAAGCAGAAGGCAACAAAGGGCTAGCACCGAGTGTGCATAATAGACGATTGCGGGTTTTGGCAATTGGAGAAAGCTCGATTGCAGGAGTGGGCGTCAAGACCCATGAAGAGGGTTTTACAGGAACTTTGGCTAGAGAATTAGCCGCTTTTTTTAATATTAATGTAGAGTGGAAAGTCTATGCTAAACGAGGCTTTACGGCTAAGAAAGTAGAAGAAATGTTGGTTCCTCAAATTACAGAAAAAGAGTTTGATTTGGTGGTTATTGGTATTGGTGCAAACGATACGTTTCAGTTAAATAATCCTACTAGATGGAAAAAAGATGTTCAACGACTCATTCAATCGTTGAAAGAAAAGTTTAACGATACGCCAATTGTTTTTATCAACATGCCTCCAATCAAAGAATTGCCAGCCTTTACCAAAACGATAAAAATGGTTTTGGGAAATCTAGAAAAGATATTAAGCGAAGAACTAGATAAATTGGTTCGTTTGCACAAAGATACCTATTATTATTCCAACAGAATTACGATGAGTGATTGGAAAGAACGCTTTAACGTTCCGTCTGAAAATGCCATTTTTTTTAGTGATGGGGTGCATCCTTCTAAGTTGGCGTACGAAGTTTGGGCTAGAGATGTCGCAGGGTTTATTCGGACACATCCACAGTTGAGTGCTGCTTTAAATTGGATTGAAAAATAAGCTTCAAATTAGCAAATAAATGAACATAAGTGCTCCTTCAAAATCAAAGCATGTTGCTTCCATCGAGCAGGTTTTATTGTTACTTTGTTTCATCGTAGGAATTGCATTGCGTGTTGGAAATCCAATGGAGCTGTCCTTTATTAACGATGAATTAAGTACTTGGTCAAAAGTGAGTTATGATTCGGTAGCTGCTGTAATTGAAAACATCAAGCAGGTCGATTCTCACCCTGTGGGAATGTATGTTTTTGTTTACTATTGGACCTTGATTTTTGGAAGCTCAGAATGGGCCATCAAACTGCCTTTTCTCCTAATGTCCATTGCTTCTTTGTTCTTTATTTATCGCCTTGGTAGCCTTTGGTTTTCTCGAACGGTTGGCTTACTGGTCTTGGCGTATTTTTCTACCTTACAATTTCCAATTTGGTGGAGCCACATCGCTCGACAATATCAAAGCGGCTTATTCTGCACCTTGGTGATGACCTATTGTTGGACGCAATTATTACTAGAAAAAAGAACCGAGAAACGCTATTGGTTTGGCTTTGTTTTGATGGGCGCTGCTTCTATGTACAACCATTATTTTAGCCTTGTTTTTGCAGGAATTTTAGGACTGTGGGGCTTTGCTTGGATGCGCAAAGAAATCTTACTAAAATACATTGCCGCAGGAGTCAGTATGCTTCTTTTATTTTTGCCACATGTTAGCATTACGAGGTATCAACTTCTAAATGCAGACGGTCATTTGTGGTACAACATACCAACGCCAAGCTTTTTTAGCAACCACATTAAATATATCTTTCATTACTCTTATTGGTGCTTGGGTTTTGCGGTTTTATTATTAATAGGCTCTATTTTGATTTATGGTAGAGAAACCTTTAAAGAGAACAAAAAAGCACGTTGGGGCAGCTTACTTCTATTTGCAACGCCTATTTTATTTGGCTATTTCTACTCGGTCTATAAATCGCCCATTTTGAGGGAATCTCATTTGCTATTTTCTTTGCCTTATTTGCTCTTCTTTTGGTGTTCCTTTTTTCCAAAAGATTTGTCTTCAAGGGTTAAAGCCGTTTTAGTACTGCTTATCCTGTTAATCAATAGCTTAACTTTGATTATAACAAGAAAACATTACGAAACAGTACATACGCATCCTTACGAGCATTTTATTCAAAAAACTAAGGCTTTTTTAGCCCTTCATGATAATAAAGAAGTCAGCATTGTTTTGGGGGAGAATCCCGAATATTTGCAATATTATAAAGATGCTTATGAAACGGATTTTAAACACGTTGAAAGTTTTAAACCTGCCATCTCTTTTTTAGAATTTAGGGAGATTTTGGAGAATAGTGTAACTTCGTACCTAATTGTGGGATCAATCCCTGAGGCACACCTTCAAATGGCAAGGGATTATTATCCTTATTTGTATGAAAAAAGCTATGGAATTAATTATGAATATTATATTCTAAGTAAAGAAAAAGAGTTTGGAGAACATGCTTGGGAATTTGATTATAAGGTCAATATGGACTTTGTTAATTTAACAAAAAAAGGCTGGAGCATAAAGGCTTCTAATATTAGACAAGATACAACAACTGAAAATTATTATTATTATCAAGAGGAAGAATGGGGACCAAGGTTTGAAATGAATCTGGATCAAATGACGCCACGAAAGAATGAATTTTTGGATGTTGGGATAGATATTCGAGTCGAAGATTCTTTGTTGGTACAAGCGAGTGGTACTTTTGTACTTGAGTTGAGAAACGAGCAGGATTCTTTATTGTTATGGAAAGGGGTTAAGGCTGCGGCACAAACTACCTTAAAAACAGGTTGGCAACGGCTTTATTTATCGCTGCGTTTTGCGCATGAGCCCATTTATGATAATGTTAAAAAACTAAAAATAAAAGCTTTTTATTGGAACCGAGAAAAACAAGCCACCCACTTAGACCGTTTCAGTATAAGTACTCGAAAAGGGAATCCTTTATTGTATAAGGATACCAATCCAGTTGAATTTGAATAAACAATAGAAATTTCAGCACAAAAATTTCTACTAAACTATAAATAATGTCAGTAATTGTATCTAATCTAACGAAGATTTACGGAGATCAGAAGGCCGTTGATAATATTAGTTTTGAAGCAAAAAAGGGAGAAATATTAGGTTTTTTGGGACCCAATGGGGCTGGAAAAACCACGACCATGAAAATGATTACTTGTTTTATTCCTCAATCAGAAGGTAAAATTAGTGTTTGTGGTTATGATGTGGAAGAACAGCCGATGGAAGTCCGTCGCCGAATTGGCTATTTGCCAGAGCATAATCCTTTGTATTTGGATATGTATGTGAAAGAATACCTATTGTTTGTCGCAGGCTTACACAAGGTTCAAAATAAAATGGCAGCCGTAAGCGAAATGATTGAACGCACGGGATTAACTAGAGAACAACACAAACTAGTAGGTTCTTTGTCTAAAGGGTATCGCCAAAGGGTTGGCTTGGCACAAGCGATGTTGCACAATCCTGATGTATTGATTTTGGATGAACCAACGTCGGGTTTAGATCCCAATCAATTGATTGAAATTCGGAAGTTAATTCGAGAATTGGGAGAAGAAAAAACAGTGATTTTTTCTTCGCATATCATGCAAGAAGTCCAGGCGCTTTGTGATCGAGTCATTATTATTAATCAGGGAAGTATGGTGGCAAATGACACGATTGCTACCTTGAAAAGTAATGTATCGAAAGAAAAACAAGTTACCGTGACTTTCCTAAGAAAAGTAGACGAGAAACAACTGAAAGCTTGTGCGCCAATTAGTAGCGTGAAAAATTTGGGGGAGAACAACTACTTGATTACAACATTGAGTATGGAAGATATTCGACCTGCTATTTTTTACTTTGCAGTAAAACACGAGAATGTTTTGTTAGAAATGCATCAAAAAGTTTCTACCATAGAAGATGTATTCCAAGAGGTCACTAATTATACGGAGGCTTAGATTAATAAAAGACGTTCTTTGACAAATCGTGTGACAATATATTAACGACTACCTTTATTGAACGATATGAGTCGTAAGTTTTAAGTAGAAAGTCGTAAGTTTTCTTTTGATAATAAACGACTTTCTACTTAAAATTTATATACTGATTCAAGACTGGATAAAGTATCTTATATTTAAAAAATCCACACGATTTAAAAAGCCATAAAAAAAACAAAAACGATAAACTTGTAATGATAAAATACGTGCTGTGTTCCATAAGTTGCTTGCTTTTTTTAGGAAGCTGTGGAAAAGGAGGAGCTGCTGGAGTAGACAAAGACGAACAACCCTTGGCGCAGGCTGCGGGACAATATTTGTACCCTTCTACCATCGAGGGAATTGGTGCAGGAATGACAAAAACAGATAGCTTGTACCAATTGAAAGTATATACAGAGCAGTGGATTCGAGATCAATTAATGCTCAATGTTGCTAATAATAATGTCACCATGACCGCACAAATTGAGCGCATGGTAAAGGCTTACGAAGCGACACTCATTATGAATGAGTATGAAGAAGCACTGATTAATCAGCGTTTGAATACAGAAGTGACGCCACAGGAGTTGGCAGATTATTATAGTAATAATAAAGAGCAATATCAAGCTGGAATTAGCTGGGTGCGTTGCCATTTTGTGAAAGCCAAACGAGGAACGCCAGAGCTTCAAGACTTAAAGAAATGGTTCAAATCGGAGGAAGGGGTGAATTTTGAGCGTGTAAAGTTGTTTTGTGCAAAACATAAAACGGTACACATTTTAAATGAAGACTTGTGGATTGAATACGACAAATTGGTTGAAAAATTGCCTAAAGATGCTATTGCAAACCGACATAGAGAGAAACAATCTATTTTGGATCGAATGGATGAAAATCATCAATATTTATTACAAATATTTGAATATAGAGATAAGGAAGATGCGACGCCATTGCCGCAGGTACAGGATGAAATCAAGCGTATTATTTTGCACCAACGTCGCAACAAAATTTTACAAAATCTTCGTAAGGAAGTTTACGAAAAGGCTAAAAAAGAAGGAACTTTTGAAATTTATTAGATTAAATTAATAGGGCTAATTAAGGTGTAAATCCCTATAAAAACACAAGAATTAGGACTCTTGCTGTGCATTTAATTTAAAAAATTGAAAATTATAGGTAGGTTATCCAAAGATAAAACTTTACTTTTGTGTCCGAATTAGCGTTTAAGAAATAGGAACATCTTTTTCTTGGACAGGTGTTTGAAGCAACACAAATTAATTTAATGGTCAATTTATTTTTTTGAAACCTCCTTTTTGGACGTTAAAATAAGGTGATATTAATAACAGTGGTTCGTTAATATTTCAAAAATTAACAAACAACTAAACAATAAGTACAAACAGAATAATGAAGAAAATTTGGATATCAGTGCTACTCTGGGCTTTAGGTACCGTATTGGTATTGGCGCAGCGTCAACAAGTAGATAAAGTAATTGGTGTGGTTGGAAATCATATTATTTTGCAATCAGATGTGGAAGCACAACTTAAATTATTGCAAAACCAAAGCCAAGGCGCAGATTTGCCAGCAGATGCTCGTTGGTTGGTTTTTGATCAATTACTAGCCAATGCATTGATGTTGGCAGAAGCAGAGCAAGATAGTGTCGTTGTTGGGGATATAGAGGTTCAGGCGCAGTTGGATACGCGTGTCAATCAGATCCTAGCTTATATGAACAACGATCCTAAGAAATTTAAAGAATTTTATGGCATGTCGCCTTTGGAAATGAAAGATTTTATGCGTGACCAGATGCGTGACCAGTTGGTGCAACAAAGAATGCAGCAACAAATCATGTCGTCGATTACAATTACGCCTAAAGAAGTAAAGAGCTTTTTTAGCAACATTCCTAAAGATAGTTTACCTTATTTTAATTCAGAGGTAGAACTAGCGGAGATTGTTGTTAAGCCTAAAATCAATCCAATAGAGGATGCAAAGGCTCGTAGAATGGCACGTAACTTAGTGTTACAAATGGTAGAAGATAGTGTTGAGTTTTCAATACTAGCTAAAAAATATTCTGACGATCGTGCTTCTGCTGCTTTGGGAGGAGATTTAGGGGTTCAACCTCGTGGAACTTTGGTTCCTGAATTTGAGGCGGCTGCTTACCAATTAAAGCCAAATGAAATTTCTGAGGTGGTTAAGTCGGAATTTGGATATCACATCATCCAATTGATCAATCGTTTGGGAAATACCATCAATACTAGACATATTTTGATTCGCCCAGATATTACAACAGAGGATAGAGAAATCGCCTATCAGAATTTAGATAGCATTCGAAGCCTAATTATGAATGATAGTCTTTCTTTCATGCAAGGAATAGCGAATTATTCAGAAGAAGATTATAGTAAAACTAGAGCAGGGCGAATTATGAACCCCATGACTGGGGAGCCTTATTTTGAGTTGGGTGATTTGGAACCTTCTATTTACTTTGCTATTGATGGATTGAATCAAGGCGAAATTACGAAAGTAATTGAGTATGAAACGAGAACAGGAGACAAGCAATTTAGAATTGTTAAATTAATGAATAGAACACAGCCGCATGTTGCGAATCTGGAGGATGATTATTCTAAGATTAGAACGGCTGCTTTGGAATCTAAAAAAGGGCGTTATATTATAGATTGGATTGATACCAAGATCGCAAACAACTATATTGAAATTAAGATAGAAAACCTAGGAGCAGAGATCACAGAGGCGAGAGCTTGTGGTGCTTTGACAAAATGGTTTGATGCGAATAGCGTTCGTCCTTAATAAGGTCGATTACTACTTATAAATAAAAAATATAAAAGCTGTGTGTTCAAAAAACATACAGCTTTTGTTTTGAAGAGTAACCAGGTTTATTTTTCTGGCTCAATTTTCTTGATAAAATAAGGGGATAGTATGAACAAATCAATATACAAGTCGCTTTTGCAAGAGGCGGCTGATGCTGTAGTAATCATCGATGAAACAAAAAGTATTATTTTTTGGAACAAACAAGCTGAAAAAATTTGGGGGTATAGTTCAGCAGAAGCTATGGGAAAAAACATTAAGGAGTTTGTTCCACCAGAAGAAAAAAATACCCATGATGATTATGTTGATCATAATGTGACAACAGGACAAGCTAAAATTATAGGAAAAGGACGAGAGGTAAGTTTGATTAATAGGGAGGGGAGACGTATTCCTATAATGTTGACTATTTCAAGGCTAAAAGAAGGGGCTAAGACTTATTACATGGCTTTTGTTAAGGATATTACAGAAGAGAAGGCGTTGAGGGCAGAAGTGGAGCAAGTAAGGCGTGAAGTTGAATCTTATCATAATTTAGTAGATGAAGCTTGTTTAGTTTCGGAAACAGATCTTAAAGGGATCATTACTTTTGTTAATGATAAGTTCTGTGAAGTAGCTCAATATACCAAAGAGGAGCTTATAGGACAAAATCAGAATATTATACGGCACCCAAGTATGCCGAAGTCTATATTTAAAGAAATGTGGGCAAGCATAGGCAGTGGTAAAACGTTCCGCAGCCTAATAACGAATAAAGCCAAAGATGGTTCTCCTTATTATATTGATGGCATTTTTGCGCCTGTCTTGGGCGCAGATGGGAAACCTGTAAAGTATATAGCTATTCGCTATGATGTTACTGAAGCTACTCTTGCATCAATGAATATGAAAGGCTTAGTAGATACCGTGGATCATTCTTATGGAAAAATTGAGTTTGACCCACAAGGAATGATTACTGGAATCAATCAAAATTTTATTTCTGTTCTAGGTTATAATGATTCGGAAGAACTGATTGGGCAGAATCATTCTCTATTGGTGTATGAAGAGTACCGTAAGTCAAGTGACTATGCTCAGTTCTGGAATGAGTTGAGAAATGGTATTACTCAAACTGGAGAATTTAAACGAAGGACCAAGCAAGGAACTGAGGTATGGCTCCGAACGACCTATACACCAGTTACGGATTATGAAGGAAATGTTATCAAAGTAATAAAAATTGCAACAGATCTTACCGCACAGAAAAAAGCATTATTAAATATTAAGCATATAATTAATGGAGCGGTACTAGCAGGGGCAGAAGGTGATTTAGGTGTTCGTTTGGATACTACTGAGATTACTGGAGATTGGGTTGTTTTAGCTAATTCAGTGAATTGTTTGTTAGAATCTATATCTAATCCGATTGTGGAAATTGGTCGTGTCATTAAAGAATTAGCGGTAGGTAACCTGACCGAATCTTTTGAGTTAGAATCAAAAGGAGATATCAAAAAATTAGGAGATTCCTTGAATGTGGCGATTGAAAGTGTGAATATTCTATTAAGTCAAATTTTTAGAGTTGGTAATTTAGTTGCTGCTTCAGCAGACCAGATGTTGACGAAAGGAGAACAAATGAAAAATACGACTCAAGAAGTTGCTTTGGCAACAGAACAAATGGCAGAAGGAACTCAAGAGCAGGTAGAACAAATAGATGGAGCTAGTAAATTGATGGGCGACGTTCTTAAATCTGCAAATGGCATGGCTAAAAAAGCAACGCTTATTTATGAAGCCGCAGAGTGTGGACAGATAAGCTCTGTGGAAGGTTTATCAACTATTAAATTGATCGTCGAAAATATGAATGAAATTCAAGAGTCAGCTTCTAGTACTTCAGAATCTATTAATGTTTTATCGGAGCGTTCAGAAGAAATTTCGACTGCTTTGGAGCTTATTACTGATATTGCTACTCAAACCAACTTGTTGGCCTTAAATGCTTCCATTGAGGCAGCTAGAGCTGGAGATGCAGGGCGTGGTTTTGCTGTAGTGGCGGAGGAAATTAGAAAACTGGCAGAAGGGTCTCGTAAATCGACTATTGATATCGAAAAAGTAATTCGAAAAGTACAAAAAAATATTGTTACCGTTTCCAAAGCAATTGAAACAATGGAACATAACGTTAAGAATGGTACCTCTGCTTCTAAAAAGGCAGAAGATGTATTCGGATCTATAGAAAAAACAAGCAATGATACGCTTAGCTTATCTAAGGAAATTGCTAAGACAACAGAGGATCAAAAGAAAGCACTCCATACCGCAGCAAAAAATATTGAAGCAATTGTTGTTGTTTCTGAGGAAATGGCTTCAGGTATAGAAGAAATTGCTAATTCTGGAAAAGAATTGAACGAAGGTATGAATGAAATAACGACTACTAGTGCCGACTTGGAAAGTATTGCAAATGAATTGCAAGAAAGCATTTCTAAATTCAAACTCTAAAACTTTCTGTTGCTGGTGCATCTGCTCTTCTTGGCTACTTCTACTTACAGACGCCGAATTTATCTTTAGGAAGAGACACTAGTTGCAATAGCTAAACGTAAAAAATGAGCTAGGTTGATTTTAGGAAAAACTCATTTTATAGATTAAAGGTTCTGTAACATCAGTTGTGTAAGTAAATTTTGTATAGCGGTTCTAACGACATGGGTAAGTATATTTAAAAATGGCTTCTGTTAAGAATACGTCCATACTTGGCGGGCGCAGCATTCACCAAGTACAGTATTCGAGCAGATAAAGCCATCCTCCCAACAAGCTTTGTTGTTGGTTTACAACAAGCAAATATGGAGATTTCCAACAATCGTAGTCCCAGCGCTTGATTAGCTGCGCTGCTACTTCGTGGTTTGGTTCTTTTATCAAGAAAAGAACAAAAAAAGAACAAAATACCCCCTGCTGTTAAAAAGCAAAAAGAGTTTATAGCATTTTTCTAATAGTTTACTTACATAATCTTTATTAAGAGAACCCTATTTATAAAAAGAAAGCCCAAAAGTCTTAAACATATTTTAACAGTCCGAAAAGCAGAAATTGCCCTAAGTTTTTTATATTTTGAACCTAGATTAAAGCTATAAAATGAACATTGTGGGTTACAAACTGTTGTTTTTAAGATGAATTAATAAAATTTTTTCTTTTATTTTACTGAATAACAGGTTGTAATATATATAAAAATAAAGATAATGAAATTTCAGAATGAAGTAGAAGCGGTTGATGCCTTGGCAGAATCGTATCAAAAGTTGCGAGCAGAAATAGGAAAGGTAATCGTAGGTCAAGAAGATGTTGTAAAAGCTGTACTGATTTCTCTATTTTGTGATGGACATAGTTTGTTGGTTGGAGTGCCTGGTTTGGCGAAGACATTGTTAGTAAATACGATTTCTAAAGCCCTAGATTTGGAATTTAAGCGCATTCAGTTTACACCCGATTTGATGCCTTCGGACATTACAGGATCGGAAGTAATGGACGAGCAACGAAAATTTTCTTTTCATAAAGGACCTTTGTTTACCAATATTTTATTGGCAGATGAGATTAACCGTACACCACCTAAAACGCAAGCAGCCCTACTGGAAGCCATGCAAGAACGTAGTGTAACGGTTGCTGGATATCGCCATATATTACCCAAGCCATTCTTGGTTTTGGCGACACAAAACCCTATTGAGCAAGAAGGAACTTATCCTTTGCCAGAGGCTCAATTGGATCGTTTTATGTTCAATATTTTCTTGGATTATCCAACCTATGAAGAAGAGGTTAATATTGTAAAATCAACTACTTCAGCAAATAAACCAGAAATCAATTCTGTTTTGTCAGGAGAAGAGATTGTTTATTTCCAACAATTGGTTCGTCAAATTCCTATTTCTGATAATGTATTGCAATATGCCGTGAGTTTGGTACACAAATCTCGTCCAAACACCGCTTTGGCGACAGATTTTGTTAATAATTACGTTTCTTGGGGAGCTGGACCTCGTGCCTCACAATGTTTGGTGATTGCAGCGAAATGTCATGCTGCCGTTAGTGGTAAATACTCTCCAGATATTGAAGATGTTAAAGCGATTGCTAATTATGTCTTGCGTCATCGTGTGGTTCGTAACTACAAAGCAGAAGCGGAAGGAATTTCAATAGAAGACGTCATTCATAAATTATTTTAAGAAGTATTAATTCTAATAATACTTAGCTGCGCTGTTACTGCGTGATCTACACGAAGTATTGTCTAAGTAAGCATTAAATATAGAAAGGAGACAATTTGAACATTCAAATTGTCTCCTTTTTTTGTGCAAATACTTGTGCAAATTCAATGACCGCATAGTAGTCAATTAATGAATTCCAAACAAACTCTTAGCTATAGTATCCTTGTTTGATTCTACGTTGGTAAGGTAGCGGCAAGTTGCTTTTCTTGATAAAAGATAGAATTAAGGACTCGAAATTGGTGGAGAAAGCCTGCTATGAATAGATTATTTTAGAGCTATTTTTTAGATTTGAGGAAAATGAAATGGCTCTTTTTTATAAAAAAGAAAATATTAAAGCAATCTTTGATTTATCTATTTTTAATGTGAGTGCTAGGGGAAATA
>CALDEP010000433.1 GCA_937942475.1 uncultured Aureispira sp. | reverse complement strand
TTTCTTCTCTCTTTGTTTATCCATCAATGTTAGGTAGATAAAAGCTAAATATTCTGGTTCTTTAACAAATCGTGTGGTAATAATAAAAGTGGCCTTTGAAATTAAAAATTTTAGATTTTAGATCGTGCTTATCTTTTGGTGCAAAGCACCAAGCCTGCTCGTCCACTACGTTCATGCTCTTATATTTTAGACTAAAAAAACTGACTAACAACAGTTTAGTCTAAAAGCGAAGCGATCTAAAATCTAAAAATCAGTTAAAAGCTACCTAGAATTGAAAACTCCACATGATTTGTCAAAGAACGAATATTCTTTTACGTTCACCTTACATTTTAACATTATACTGACCATGAAATTTAGTGATTTCACCTACCAACGTCCTAGTGTTGATACCTTCAAAAAGTCCTTTATAGAAGAGTTGCAAGCTTTTCATACTGCCAAAACTTTTGAAGCTCAAAAAGAAGCCATTTTAGCCATCAATAACTTGAGAAGTGATTTTGATTCCATGTACTCTTTGGCGAGTGTACGTCACTCTATTGATACGACAGATAGTTTTTATGAAGGCGAAAACGACTTCTTTGACAACAGCTATCCTGAGTTAAACGAACATACCAACAACTATTTCAGAGCTTTGTTGAGTTCTCCTTTTCGCAAGGAATTGGAAGCTGAGTTTGGACCACAATTGTTTACGATTTCTGCCTTGCGCCTAAAAACCTTTGAACCTGCTATTGTAGAAGATTTAAAGGAAGAAAATAAGTTAGACTCTCAATATAGAAAGATCAAAGCGCAAGCTGTCATTCAATTTGATGGCGAAGAATACAATTTATCTTCGATCAATCCACTTGAATTATCAAAAGACAGAGACACTAGAAAGCGTGCTTCAGAAGCCAAATGGGCATTTTATGCTGAAAAAGCAGACGATATTGAGGCTATTTATGATAATATGATAAAACTGCGTCACAAAATGGCGACGGAGTTGGGTTATAAAAATTACGTAGAATTAGGCTATGCTCGAATGTTGCGTTCAGATTATAATGCAGATATGGTAGCCAATTTTCGCAAACAGGTGCAAGAACACATTGTTCCTATTGCCACTCAGTTATTAGAAAAACAAGCCAAACGCCTAGGCTTAGAATCCTTAAATTACTACGACGAAGGGTTTAGTTTTCCTTCTGGCAACCCAACACCTAAGGGCAGTCCAAAATGGATGGAAGATCAAGCACGCACGATGTATGCACAACTATCCAATGAGACGGATGAGTTCTTCCAATTTATGAGCGACAAAGAGCTAATGGATTTGGTGGCTAAAGATGGCAAACAAACGGGCGGTTATTGTACGTTTTTTAATAAATTCAAGTCGCCTTTTATTTTTTCAAACTTCAATGGTACTAGCCACGATGTCACCGTTTTAACACATGAAGCAGGACATGCTTTCCAAGCTTATTCTACTAGTAATAGTGGTAAATTGTACGATTATCTTTGGCCGACTTACGAAGCTTGTGAAATTCATTCTATGAGCATGGAATTTTTCACTTGGCCTTGGATGGATTTGTTCTTCAAAGAAGATACAGAGAAGTTTAAGTTTTCTCATTTGGCTAGTTCTATCTTGTTCTTGCCTTATGGCGTCGCTATTGACGAATTTCAGCACATCATCTATGAAAATCCTGAAATGACGCCTGCGGAACGCAATGCCGTTTGGACGGATTTAGAGAAAAAATACCTTCCTACTAGAAATTATGCAGGAAACAAACACTTAGAAGAAGGACGTTTTTGGCAGCGTCAAAGCCATGTTTTTGGAATGCCTTTTTATTATGTTGATTATGTTTTGGCGCAAGTTTGTGCCTTCCAATTTTGGCAACGTAGCGTGGAGGACAAAGAAGGTTCTTGGAAAGACTACATCAATCTATGTAAAGAAGGAGGCTCTAAATCTTTCTTGGATTTAGTTAAATTAGCCAATTTAAAGTCGCCCTTTGAAGACGGCTGTTTGGCTGAAGTCGTTAAACCAATTCAGGCTTATTTGAACAGCGTTGATGATTCTAATTTTTAGCCTTTCTGATTATAATCAGTAGTATTTTGGTTAAGAATTACGGGTGGACATAAACTCGTAATTCTTAACTTTTTTCGTTCTTTGACAAACTCCTCACGCAGTAAATCGTGTGGTAATAATTTAAACCATTTTTTTATTAGACAGTATGAGTCGTAAGTTTTAAGTAGAAAGTCGTAAGTTTTCTTTTGATAATAAACGACTTACGACTTTCTACTTAAAACTTATATCCCAATTCATAGCTGTTAAAAGATAACCTATCTTTTGAACTCCACACAATTTACTGCGTGAGAAGAGTTGCAAAAGAGCCACTTTTTTTTTAAGGTCTTTAGGAACTTTTTAGGCTACTCTGCAAGTTACTTCCAATAGTTGATGCGATTTTTCAATAAAAATCAATTTTTAATTAACACCATGGAAGAGAAAAAGACATGTCCGATTTGTTCTAGAGAAATTGCCCCTCCCGCCAATTTGCACCACCTGCTGCCCATTTGTAAAGGAGGCGCAGGAACACCAACGGTACTTCTACACCAAGTTTGTCACCATAAAATTCATTCTCTTTTCAGCGAAAAAGAACTCGCTAAGAATTTTAATACCATAGAAAAAATATTGGCAAACGAAGATATGCAACAATTCGTTCGATTTATTCGCAAGCAACCGCCAACTTATTATGATAAGAACAAACGAGCGAAGCGAAAAGGAAAACGTTAAGCTGCTGCTTTTTTTCTATTTGATTCAAATTACAACTAAAAATCCCCAACAGACTATAAAAGCTTGTTGGGGATTTATTAAATAAGCAATGGTGTTATTTTAAGTAGTTAGTCTTAATTAATCGATACATTTTTGAAAGGCTATTTTTTCGCCAACCTTCATTATTTTTTATAGCAATAGCGGTGCTATTCCTATAAAAAATGCTTCGTCTGACAAAAAAATATCTACTCTCAAAAATGACGATTAATTAACCCTACCTACTTATTTCTTCACAAATTTACGTTGGTAACTGCCTCCCTCCGTTTGCATTTGCAAAATATAAGTTCCTTTAGCCAAGTCATGTACATCAATCTGAGACGTATTAAAACCTGTGGTTCCATTTAATTCTTTTTCTACCACTACTTGCCCAATTCCGTTGATAATTTGGAAAGATTGCTGACTCGAATTTGCACCCAAAATAAATTCAATATTAAGGCTTGCCATCACTGGATTAGGATAAATTTTGAGTACATCTACTTTCTCAGAGACAAAACTGGCTACTTGAATTTTAGAATAATTAACCGACTGATTGAGGTCTACTTGTCTTAATCTATAATAAAAATCACCGCCTTTAATACCATTTCTAACAGGCAATTCATCATCTATATAATTATAAGTTAATAACTCTTGGCTATTTCCAGCCGCATTGATGGTGTAAATAGGATAAAAATACTGCCCATCTTCACTGCGTTCCAAAACAAAATAGTCGCTGTCAATTTCTTCCGTGGTTTGCCAATTAATTTTAGTCGTGTAATTTTCTTGTGCAAAGGCATTAAAACTTAACAATTTGATTGGCAATAAAATATTTCCACAAGGCGTTGTCAAGCTAAACCCATCTACACCAGCATAGGCATAATACGCGCCAAAAGTACTGGAATGTTTGGCTTCTAAAGTCATCGTACTTGCGGTTGCAACAAATGGCAAAGAACAAGCAACCCAAGTGCTGGCTGCCATTGGAATCGTATAAAGCTGTGTTGTTGCCCCAACGGTAACCGAAGGTGTCGCTGGGCTATTGTTACAAATACTAGATCCCGTTCCAAAACAAGCAGCACAAAAATAAAGCGTATAAGATTGACCAATCGTTAGACCAGTAATCGTCGTTTGGGCACATTCTGTCGCTCCAACTGGAGACATTGAAGCCAGCCCCAACCATGTTCCCCCATCAGGAGAAAAGGTAGGCGTAACTTGTGAATTCGCTACATAAGATGGGTGGCTAGGGTCACATATATCTGGTGAGAATTGACAGACACTCCAGGGAGATGCTCTATTCGCTCCAATGCCACTATTGGATGCTGAAGCGGCTGTTACTGATCCATTACTGACAGATTGGGCTGTCAAATCATTTAGGGTCAATAAAAAAAATAAAATTAAAAGGGGTATTAATTTTTTCATAATTGTTAGATTTCATTAAAATAAATTGGGGCAAATTCAATGCACTGGTACTTAGGGAAAAGCATCAAATATAAAACCTAGATTAAAGGTACAAATAAGAAGTAAGCCTTCCCTATTTTTGCAAATAAATTCCATCAAGCACATCGTTTTTCAGACAAAGTTGCTCTATAAAAAGCATCGTTTATAGATGATTTAAAAGCATTTGTATAAAAAGGCTCATATCTACTCATCTTTGAAAGCAGACTTTCACCTCTTCGTAATATTTTGGTTAGATTACAGAAATTTCAAATAATCTCCAAAAGCTGATTGCACATGAGAAAATACCTATCATTTTGCCTAATTCTTTGCCTTGCTTTATTTTTAACCCCGCTCAATAGTCAAGCACAAAAAGGGAAAAAAGGAAAGAAAAACAAGAAAGAGAACACGGAAAAAACAGAGACCAAAGAACCTAAGAAAAAAGCACCACCTAAAAAGGGCGCACCAAAACCTTACAAGCAGGTTATTACCAAAAAAGCCCTTACTCAGAAAGGTTTAATTACAACCCACAAGGTGGATGATAAGTATTACTTTGAGCTTCCAATGGATTTATTGGAGAAAGAAATCATGGTCGTCAGTCGTATTTCTGGCTATGTGAAAAATCTAAGTTTTGGTGGAGCAGGTATGAAATCTCGTCCACAGCAGGTCATTCGTTTTCAAAAAGTAGATGATCAAATTTTAATGCGTTCTGTTTCTTATCACAGTGTTGCCGATGAAAAAGAACCAATTTACAAGTCGTTAAAGAACAACAACTTTGAGCCGATCATTCATAGTTTTACGGTTGCCGCTTATAACAAAGATAGTTCTGCCAATAAAATGTCAGGCGTTGTTTTTGAAGTGAATCCTTTTTTCACAACAGACATTGCCTTAATTGGTGCCTTGAATGATCGTCAACGCAAGCAATTTGCCATTGGAGGTGTAGATACCAAGCGTAGTTTGATTACTAGTACAAAGAGTTTTCCAAGTA
>CALDEP010000432.1 GCA_937942475.1 uncultured Aureispira sp. | reverse complement strand
GAGCAGTATAGAGCTTATTATGAAAAAAACAAAAGTGCTGCAAATGAGTATGCTGCCTTTAAAGGTTATTTGAATCGAAAGTATAAAAAAGAGGAAGTTCCTCAAGTAAAAGTTTTAGAGGAACTCTATTATTATATGCGCCACCATTTTACGAACAAACATTATGTCTATGATCGTTATAATGGAGATGCAAGCAGCTATCGAAAGTTGTCTAATCTTGAGTTTACAGGGCATATTATTTATGCTTTGCGCAAGCTAAAAATTCCTTATGATATTGTCGTTGTGGTTGGTCGCCAATCTGGAAATATTGAAGATGTTATTAATAAAAATCAAACAGACTACCTCATTCGAGCGAAGTTAGAGAATTCTGAAATCTATTTTTATAGACCGAATCCATACACTCGTTTTAACCACTTTCCGCCCGAAATTGAGAATGCAGAAGGTTACGTGGTAGAAGCAGAGAGCCAGCGAGGGAAGAAGCTGACGACTAAAACAGCCTTATTGCCAGCCTCTGATTATACAAGTAACATCAGCAAACACGAAACCAAAGTAAGCTTCAAAGAGGATGATATGATGGTTTTGAGGGTCAATTCTAAGGCAATACACACGGGACATCAGATTGAAAATTATCAGTATGATGTGGTGGATTGGATGGAGATGATTTGGAGTGAAAACAAGCGTTATAAAACGAAGTTGTGGGGGCATCCTTCTAAGGACAAGAGTAAGGATATGCAAAATTACATGCAAGCGCAAGTAGATGAAAGAGAGGCGGCAATGGAGTCTATTGCAACAGCTCATTTTGATTTGGAGGGTGATAATACCAAACTAATTGACTACAAAGGTTTGACAACTGCCAATACGATTGATGAACAAAGCTTGGAGTATACCTTTGATTGTGAATTGTCGGAATTGGTGAAGAAGGTTGGTCCAAATTATGTGATCAAAGCAGGGCGTTTGGTTGGCGGACAGTTGATTTTGAATGAGGAGGAAATGGAACGGGAAGTGGATGTACACATGAATTTTCCTAGAGGCTATGAGTATGTGATAGAAATTACGATTCCTGAAGGTTATGAGGTGAAAGGTTTGAATAACTTCACTAATAATATTGATAATGAAACGGGAAGCTTAAAATCAGTAGCTACTTTGGAAGGTAATATTTTGACGATTACGTTTAATAAGTATTATAAACATAATTACGAGCCAGCTAAGAATTGGGATAAAATGAAAGCGTTTTTGATTCCAGGAGGAGAGTTCTTGACAAAAGAGATTTTGTTGAAAAAGAAACGTTCTTAAACAATTAAGAAAAGAAAAAACGTTCTTTGACAACTCTCCTCACGCAGTAAATCGTGTGGTAATAATTTAAACCACTTTTCTGTTAGACAGTATAGGTCGTAAGTTTTAAGTAGAAAGTCGTATGTTTTCTTTTGATAATAAACGACTTACGACTTTCTACTTAAAACTTATAGCCCAATTCATAACTGTTAAAAGGTAGCCTATGTTTTAAACTCCACACGATTTGCAAAAGAACCAGAAAAAAGACAAAAGCCAGATACTTTTTAGGGCGTCTGGCTTCTGTTTTTTTTTCTTACAACATATCTTTCAAAGCCATCAAAGTAGCTTTCAAAAAGTCGTCTATATCTCCATCCAAAACACGTTTCACATTGTGTGTTTGATGGTTAGAACGATGATCCTTGATTCGCTTGTCGTCCAAGACATAAGAGCGAATCTGAGAACCCCATTCAATTTTCATTTTTCCACCTTCAACTTCAGCTTTCGCTTCATTGCGTTTTTGAATTTCCAATTGATACAATTCAGATTTTAACATCTTCATTGCTTTCTCTCGGTTTTTGTGTTGAGAACGTTGTTCTTGACATTCCACCACGACACCAGAAGGAAGGTGTCGCAAACGGACCGCTGATTCTGTTTTGTTGACATGTTGACCACCAGCACCACTTGCCCTAAAGGTATCCCATTCAATATCAGCAGGATTGACTTCAATTTCGATGCTATCGTCTACCATGGGATAAACAAAAACAGAGGCAAAAGAAGTTTGTCGCTTGCCTTGTGCATTAAAAGGACTTGGACGAACCAAACGATGGACGCCATTTTCACCTTTTAGCATTCCATAAGTATGTTCTCCTGTAATCTCTATGGTAGCGGTTTTGATACCCGCAACATCACCAGCTTGATAATCTAGTTCTTTGACTTTGTGTCCTGATTTTTCAGCCCACATGGTGTACATCCTCATCAGCATTTCAGCCCAGTCACAACTCTCTGTTCCACCAGCCCCTGCATTAATTTTTATCATGCAATTCAGCATGTCTTCCGGTTCGCTAAGGGTAGAGGTGAATTCCAAATCTGCTAAGATTTGCTGAGTTACGAGGTATTGAGTCTCTAATTCTTGTTCGGTAACTTCTTCTGCTTCATAAAACTCCTGCAAGACTTCTAAATCTTCTAAAGCAGTTTCTGCGACATTGTATCTTTTTAGCCAAAATTCCTTTTCACTAATGCTTCTAAGAATCGTTTCTGCACGTTTGGAATCCGACCAAAAGTCGGGATCAAACGTGTGTTGCTTTTCTTCGTTAATCTGCATGCGTCGATTCTTGACGTCAAAGATACCTCCCCAATATGCCCAGCTGGCTTTGAAGTTCTTTTAATTGATCGGTTGTCATAGTTGTGTGGTCACGTTGTGATTAGAAATAATGTTTAATGAATCGAGGTTTTTGACAAGTTGTATGGATAATTTAAATATAGGTTACTTTTTCACTTAAAACTTAGGACTCCTATAATTTAAGGAAAGCCACGGCTAAAATATTATCACATGATTTGTCAAAGAACGATTATTGTTTTAAATTTATACTGTCGCAATAATAGCGAATTAGTTTGTGCATTTTATATTTTTTGATAAAAATCGCTTATTTTACAACATTGTTTCTGTATCAACAAAATAATACGTTGCATAAGTGCAAAAAAAACATTCCATCATTAGATTTGATCGCAATCAAACACGAAACTTTATGCACTCCAAACTTATCCTTTTACTATTCATCTTTTTTACAAGCTTGTCCATGACTTTTGCTCAGGGAAAAAAGTATTTGTTATTATATTCTGAAGCAGTTTATTTTAACTCAGGATCTGATAAAATATTCCCCAAATTTAAAGGAACCTTGAAAGAAGCCGCTGAGGCAATTAAGGGCGACAAAGAAGCCAAAGCCTGGATTCAAGCACATACAGATTCTATGGGGAGTTATGACTCTAATCAAGCCTTGTCAGAGCGTAGGGCAGAAGCGGTCTATAACGCCTTATTTGATCTAGGGGTAGACAGTCTTCAACTTAAAATTGATTCTCACGGAGAATATGTTCCCTTTAAAAGCAATGGGACAGCAACGGGTCGAGCCTTAAATAGAAGGGTAACCATTGAAGTGGTTCGTCCTTATGTTCCAAAGGTAAAAGTAGAGCCTGTTTGTACGATCAAAGGAACCATAATAGATGCTAAAACAAAAGCGCCCTTAAAAACACAATTAATTTTTAATTATTTGGCAGGCACTGACAGCATTTATACCGACGAAAATGGTCAGTATGAATATGAAGTAGCCATGGAAACCAGCATAGAAGTACGTGCACATACCAAAGGATATTTCTTTGTTTCTAAATTAACAGAAACAAAAAATGAAGCCGTAATACTAGTTGATTTTAATTTAGAACCAGCTATTATTGGTGGTAAAATGGCTTTGAATGACCTGTTTTTCAAAAGTGGAACGTCTTTACTAATGAATGCTTCTGAACAGGCTTTAGATGGCGTGGTTTCTTTTATGAAATTTAACTCAAACTTACGAATAGAAATAGGTGGGCACATCAATAGACCAAATCAGGCACCTGTTCCAACAGGTTCTTCTTCTTTTAAATTATCAGAATCTCGTGCTTTATTGGTTTACTCTTATTTGATTGATCATGGAATTAATAAAGATAGATTGACTTATAAAGGATATGGAAATTCTGAAATGATCCATCCAAGAGCAAATACGCCCATCCAAGAACAACTGAATCGTCGAGTTGAATTAACTGTTATTGAATAATCAATCGTTCGGTGAAAAATCTTATTAAATAGCTGTAAATTAATCTAATAAAAAATCACCAAACTATTAATAGCTAAGTATGAAAGTATTGGAAGAAGGAGCAACTGCCAAGACCTATTTTGGTTATTTAGAAATGCAGCTTCTGAAAATTTACGAGGAACGAGAAGCCAGTACGATTGCTGCTTACGTATTCGAGGACGTTTTTGGTCTACAGAATGCGCTAAATAGTACTCGACAATTCACAAAGGAAGAACAAGCGCAATTTGAAAACATTGTACAGGAGTTATTACAAAAAAAACCTTGGCAATATGTCGTTGGGACAGCAGATTTTTACGACTTAAAGTTTGAGGTGAATGAAGCGGTGCTGATTCCTCGTGCCGAAACGGAAGAACTTGTTTATGCGATTGTACAAAAAAATAAACAAGCGCCCCTTGAAATTTTGGATATTGGAACAGGAAGTGGCTGTATTGCTGTTGCATTAAAAAAAGAATTGCCTCAGGCGAGCTTAACAGCCGTGGATGTTTCCAAAGAAGCTTTAGAGCTTGCCCAAATAAATGCGGAGAAGAATGAGGTAGAAGTAAATTTTCAAGAAATAGATATTTTAGACCACCAACAGACTCAAAAAATGCCACAATATCATCTTATTGTGAGCAATCCTCCGTATATTCAAGATTCAGAAACGTCGGTAATGCCAGCACACGTATTGGCTTACGAACCCCACCTAGCGCTTTTTGTTACCAACAAAGACCCCCTTCAATTTTATACCGCTATTGCTGATTTTGCCTTAACACATTTGCACCCAAAGGGTTGGTTATATTTTGAAATCAACGAATATTTTGGCGCAGAAGTACTAGCATTATTACAAGCTAAAGGCTTTATTAATGCAGCATTAGTACAAGATATGTCCAATAGAGATCGGATCGTTTTGGGGCAGCTCAGATAGCTGATTATAGTAAGTGTAGAATCAATTAGGTCGATAAAAACAAGAATATAGTTAAGAGTTGAATTCAAATGTTGAAGGCTTAATTTTTAATGTTGAATGCTCTATAGTGTCTTAATATTTAGCATTCAACATTAAAAATTCAACATTAGAAAATACTTAAATAGTCAAGGACAGATTCAAATGATCACCTCAAAAGTCTTGAGTAAGATCAATTTATCATTCAAACGTCAAACCAATATGAGAACATTTTTCTTATTCAGTCTATTTTTTCTGATAACAAGCCTTGTTTTTGGACAACAAGAGCAGTATTCAAAATTGAGAGTGTACCTAGATGGTCGTTCTGCTCAAGATTTAATGCAATTGGGTGTTACCTGCGATCATGGACAGCATCGTAAGTCTGTCTATTTTGAGAGTGATTTTTCGAAGGCTGACCGTCGCTTGTTAGAGTCTAGTGGCTTTCGATATGATGTATTGGTAGAAGATGTGGTGACTTATTATGAGAACCAAAATGAAGTAGGGAGTTCTCGTGCAGCGAACTGTGGACCCAGTGCAGGACTTAGTACTTATGCTCAGCCAGCTAATTTTGCGTTAGGAAGCATGGGCGGTTATTTGACTTATCAACAAATGTTGGATAATTTAGACAGCATGGCGAGTAAATATCCAAATTTAATTACTAGTAGGACGGTGATTGATTCTAGTAATTTGACACATGAAAACCGACCGATTTATTGGCTCAAAATATCAGACAATCCCAATATAGATGAGAACGAACCAGAGGCATTGTACACCGCAATACATCATGCTAGAGAGCCATTGGCTTTGTCGCAATTGATTTATTATATGTGGTATTTGCTAGAAAATTATGATACAGACGCAGACATTCAATATTTATTAGAGAATACAGAACTGTACTTTGTACCTTGTTTAAATCCTGATGGCTATGTTTACAATGAATCGACAAATCCAAATGGAGGTGGAATGTGGCGTAAGAATCGTCGAAATAATGGCGGTAGTTTTGGCGTAGATTTGAATCGTAATTATGGCTATGCTTTTGCTTATGATAATGTTGGCTCTTCGGGAAATCCAACTTCAGATACCTACCGAGGAACGGCTGCGTTCTCTGAACCTGAAACACAAAATATGCGTGATTTTTGCAATGCGCACGATTTTACCTTTTCTTTTAATTACCATACCTATGGAAATTTATTGATTTATCCTTGGGCATACAACGATCAACTAACGCCTGATTCTAGTGGTTATAGAGCTTACGCAGGCGTTATGACAAAAGAAAATAACTATACTTATGGAACCAACATGGAAACGATTGGCTATTCCACAAACGGAGATGCTGACGATTGGTTTTATGGAGAACAAACAACTAAAAATAAAATTTTAACCATGACTCCAGAAGCTAGTTCAGGTGGTTTTTGGCCTGCGGCTGCTACCATTGTTGGGAATTGTCAAGGGACGATGTGGCAGAATTTAGCGATGGCACATTTGTTATTAATATATGGGGAAGCAGTAGACAAAAGTGCGGCTTTGATTACTCAAATTAATGCCCAAGCCAATTTTGACTTGACTCGTTATGGAATGATGGCTGGTGCCTTGACCCTTAGTCTTACGCCTTTGTCTTCGAATATTTTATCGGTAGGAGCAGCAAAAGTATTTAATGTCAATCAGTTTATTACCGTAGAAGATTCGATTAGCTTAAGCTTAGATCCTAGTATTGCCAATGGAGATGTTGTGCGCTATGTTTTGAGTGTAGACAATGGCTTTTATACCCACAGCGATACGATTGAGCGTGTTTATGGGAATTATGTGGTGGCTTTTAGTGATAATGGAAATACGCTAACGAACTGGACAAATCAGGGCGCAAATTCCACTTGGGAAGTAACGACACTAGATTATTATTCTCCAACAGGAAGTTTAACGGACTCTAGGATTGGAAATTATGGCAACAATGAAACGTCGGAAATAATACTTAATCAAACGATTGATTTAAGTATTGCAACCGATGCTAGTTTGGATTTTTGGGCAAAGTGGGACATTGAAGCTGACTATGATTATGTTCAAGTCATGGCAGCAGGAAGCAATGGCGTTTATAAGGCACTTTGTGGTTTGTATACTGATATTGGAACGAACAACCAGGATGCAAACGAGCCTTTGTATGACGGAACTCAATCAACTTGGGTGGCTGAAAGAATGTCTTTGAATGAGTTTTTAGGGGAGTCCGCCGTACGAATTAAACTGCGTTTGGTTTCAGACGTTTGGGTGGCGGAAGATGGCTTTTACTTTGATGATTTTAAAGTCAATGTATTAGGAACGATGGTTGGAAATGAGCAAATTGCTTTCGATAATCGCCTTGAATTAGGACAAAATCAACCCAATCCTGCGGATTTAAAAGTGTATATTCCTCTGGAAATTCCATCGAATATTGACGAGCAAATTACCTTGCAAATAAGCAATGTCTTGGGACAAAAAATGTATGCAGTAGCCTTAGATCAACAACAAAATGGGGTAGAGGTTGCTGTTGAAAAATGGGCAGAAGGGGTGTATATTTATCAATTGGTAGGGGCGAATTATCAGTCAGCACCTCGTCGTATGGTGGTGGTGAAGTAGTCAAAAAAAGAAGCTTTATCAATTTGAAACTATTTATAGTTTCAAATTGATAAAGCTTCCAATGTTAAACCCGTTGACGAAGTAAATTACGGTTCTCTGACAATTTTTGCCAGCCTATACCAAATGGCTTCGATTTTGCTATTTTTGTTATAAGTTATAAGTAGTAAGTAAAATTATTGACAGCTAACATCTTACGACTTTCTACTTATAACTTACGACCAAAACCCTACTGTTATGAAAAAGAAAAAAAGTAGGCTGCGGCAAAAATTGTCAAAGAACCTAAATTACTTACTTCGCCTTAGCAGCAGCTTCCTGTTGCAGTTTTATATTCCGTTGCCATTGACCATGCACATAATTATGATAATGCTTAAACTCTTCGCCCGAAAAGAAAAGCAAGGTTCCCAATAAAGGTTCTACTTCTTTAAAGCCTTTCAGAATGTGCAAACGACTAAAGTTAGCATCTAAAATAGTATAAGAAGGGTAGCTCAATTGCCCTTCTAGGAGCGAATAAGCTAAAATGTGTACATTGCCTCTAGGACCTGTTTTTTTGACGGTAGGTTTAGAGTTGATGAAGGTTGTGCCATTAAATAGAATGGTATCCATGCATTCTGCATCAAATTTAACCGCATAGTAGTTGCGATTCATATACTCGACAATCGTAGGATTAGCAAAAGTCGAAGCGTCCATTCGTTTACACCAACCACACCAATCGGTATAAAAATCAATAAATATCTTTTTAGGCTTTTCATCTTTTTTGGACTGCGCAACCGCTTCTTCCCAAGTCATCCAATTGATTTTTGCAGCAGTAGCAGGCGTTTGAGCAAAAGCTAAATTAGCCAAAAGTAAAAATGTAAGGACTAGTAATAATTGTTTCATATCTGATTTTAATTTTTTTTATAAACAAAATACGATAATCCTTTTAAAGTTGCAGATTAATTCTCTTTCTTAACGTTGTTTTAAGTAAACAAACACCTTTTAAAACAATAAATAAAGATGACTAAAATAATGACTTTTTGCAGTGCCTTGTTCCTGTTATTAATGCTTGTAGCTTGTAATCCATCGGTATCAGAAAATAAGACAACTGAAGAAGAAAACCAAGCGGATACTACCCGAATGGAAGTTGAGCCAGCTTTAGGAATAGAGGCTTTGGATTTTGAAGGTAAAATAAGCACAGATGAAGGGCAAATGTCTATAGTAAAAATAGACATTTACAAAAAAGGGACGACCGACATTTTTCAAAGCTTGACGGATCTAGAATTGCCTTATGAAGCAGATAATTCTTTTTTTGATAACCCGACTTTTGAAGACTTAAACTTTGATGGAATTCCTGATTTGAGAATGCCCGAATCATTAGGGAATGCAAATGTGTATTATGCATATTGGATTTATAATCCAGCCACTAAGAAGTTTGAAAAAAATACAGAAATGACTTTGTCACTTCCTACAATAGATGCTGATAAAAAGGAAATTATGTCTTTTGAGCGAGGCTCTGCGGCTTCTTACTTAGAAACAACTTATGCTTATCAAGATGGAAAATTTGTCGCCATTCGTATTGAAAATAAAGAATATGAAAGCGAGAAGCAGTATCAATCTATCGTACAAGAACGACAAGCAGATGGAACGATGAAAGAAGTTCGAAATGAGTTGGTAGAGGTGAAGGATTAACATAAACCTGCTTCATTTCTTAGGGTAAAGAAGGTGAAGCAGGTTTTGTTTTTAATATGGATATTGCTCTTTTACGAGGGTCTCTAAAATGGTCGTTTGTGCATTTAAGTTGGTGCAGGCTTGTAGTAAGCATCCAAGTAAAATGTATGTTATTGGTTTCATGACAGGTAATAACTTATGGAGTGACAGCATACATTCTTACTTTTTAGGAATAGTACCTCTAATAATGTATTTTTCTATATTTCCTGTATGCCAATCTTTGAGCAGTTTTTTAACGGCTTTAGACTTGGTGACGCCATTTTTTGTTGTGCCAAGGTATTGGACAAAGATTTTTAGCCCCTCATAATCTTGATGTGCTTGATCTATAAAAGCCCCTTTTGCTAGACTGACCATATAATGATTAAAAAGGTGGACATTCTCCCCTCTGAAAATAGGTATGATATGTTCATTAATAGTAAAACCATAATTCATAGTGATGTTCATCCAATCGACCACTTTTTGACTGGCGATATCTACCTTTTCGCTTCTTCCTTGAAAGGGCGTTTTTAAGATAAAATCAGAGAGTTTTTTAATGCAATCTTCTGCTGTCTCACAAGCTTCAATGGTTTCTACTTTTATATTGAGACAGCGTTCAATGTTTTGAGCAGAGGAGCTGTGAAAACAGATGAGGGACAGGATTAAACTTAGGATCGTTTTCATGTTAGATTAATGTTTATTTTGGGGTAAATTGTTCTTGTTTCTTTGTTGATAAACCTTAATTAATAGTTCAAGTTCTTCTAATAATACCTCTAAATCATTCGTACTGATACTTATTGCCCATTTCCCATGGAGGTCTTTTTTATGAAAAGAAACTGTTAAATGCCAGCTTGTAGTATTTCCAGAATGATTAAATTTATTTTCTATAAGTTTTATATCTTCCCATTTTACAAATGGGTTTTCCTGTATTTGTATGCCTTCTGAACTCAATATAATAGGAGCCTGTTTAATGAATGATTTCTTGTAGGCGGTATAGAATGGAAATATTGAAACGAACATTAAAAAATAGCCCCAAACATCTCCGCTTACAAATATATTAAAACCATAGAAGAGCAAACCAATTCCAGTGAACCAGTAGATGGCTAAGAATGTTTTAGAATAATGAATTTCTGTTTTATCAGGTATAGAACCATCATCATAAAAATAATCTGGCTCATCGGCTATTTGAAATTTAAGTTCTAATGCCTTAATTCTTTTTCTCTGTTTAGCAGATCTAATTTCGGTTTTCTCAAATTTACTTCCATCAGGCCAAATTAATTTATCTTCAATAGCCCTTCTTTTTAATTCATGGACATTTCTACAATTCTCAAACGCCCAAATTCTCCATTTGGTAATTCTAAAACTCCACCACAACCACATTGTGACAAAAGTAGTGACAAAACCAATTGGAATTAACCACCCGTTATCAAAGATTAAAGATAGATGGACGCTTTCTACAAAACCAATTATCATAAGAGCAAGTATTGGGTAATTCAACATTTGCTGCCCTTTTTGAAGGGCTCTATCTACACTTAGTTTTTTCATTTTAATAAACATAATGTTTTACTCAAGATCAATCTTACAACCATCAGGCAATAACTCTTGTAAACGATTGTGGTAAGCAGCTTTACATGCATTTTTATCATAATACATATCATTGACATAAAAACGAATCTTTTTTAGCTTTTTAAGCAAGCCAAAAGAGTCAGGAATGTTTTGAGCTGCTTGATCGCTTGGCAAATTCATGTGAGGATTATAAAAATGAAGCTCTTCTAAATTTTGCAAATAGCCAATTTCTTCTGGAACTTTATCTAGTGCATTTTCTCCTAAAATGAGAACTTTTAAGTTTTGTAATAATTTAAAGCTCGCAGGAAGTTCTTTTAATTTATTTTTGAATAAATCCAAGTACTCTAATTCTAGTAAATTTCCAATTTTATCAGGAAGACCAGTCAATTTATTGCTTCTTAAATCCAATCGTTTTAGCGACTTCCAATTGAAGATGACAGAAGGCAAATCAACTAGGCAATTAAAGTTTAAATCTAAAGATTGCATGTCCTTGAAGTTTTCAAAAACAGCAAATAGTATATCAATCTCTGCTTTTGTTTTAAATGGAACTTCATAATATCGACTGTACAAGCCAGCAGGGTAGTACTGAGCCCCCAAGCAACTGTGTTTGAAGTCTAAATGCTGAATGTCATAGTTGGCAATCTCAGGCGGTAAATCGTCGAGAATGGTGTTTTTTAGATCGAGCAATTTTTTGCTAGAATCATAATATTGTTCTTCAATGATTCTACTAATCAGCGCCCTTTCTTGGCAATATTTAAAAAGGTAAAACACACCTTCACTATGACCATTTGTTTCATAAGCATATTTTGCGAGGTGCATTGGTTTTAGATCAAGTGGTGTGTCTCCTGTCGCTGTTATTGTAGTGAAATTTGGAAAATCAGACAAGGTGATGCGAACACGACTCCCAAAATGACTAGAATAGTTGTCGGAAGCGTTGATTTTTTTTAGCTGTTTCAGTTGAGTAAAAGCAGCAGGAACTTGATAAACTTCTCCTAACATGGTGTAATGCAATTCATGGATATTGAGGTCTTCTAACTTTTCAAGTTTAGCTAATACTGGTGGAAATTCTTTGAACTTATTAGAGGAAATATCCAATTTCTTTAAATGGGGAAGCGTAGCCAATGCCTTATTTAGTTTGTTGATTTGATTCTTGGAAAGAATCAAGGATTCAAGGTGTTTAAAGACCTTGATTTTAGCGGAAACGGTTTTTATTTTGTTGTGTGACAAATCTATTTCCGTCAAATCAGTAAAGGCGTAAAGCTCCTCTGGAATTTTGCTCAAAGAGCAATGGTTAAGTTTGAAACTCGTTCCTGTAATAAAGCTTTTCAAGAGATTAACTTTTAGCTGATCGCTTAGGTTTTTGAGCAAGAAATTCAACCCAACCCCATATTTGTGGTAGAGTGCTAAGGCCATCTTTTTGCCATCCAATTGATCCTTACTCATCTCGACATAAGAACTAATATTCTTTCTGATGGTAAGTTCTGTTGGAATGACACTTCCTTTTTGTCCAAGCATAATATTGCTATTCAAAATGGACGAAATATCAGCATTGGCTTGTTTTTGTAAGAAATGATAAGCACTATTTTTTATTTCTTTGTCTTCTGATAATTTATAAATGACAAAGGTTTCTGTAAACAACTCTTTGAAAGCGCCTTGTTGACCATTCATGATGCCAAAGGCGATTCGAGTATTATCATCATCTACAGACAATAAAAGTTCCGATAAATTTTGAAGTTCTTCTGTTGTTAATTCCATGAGTGTTTTGTTTTGAATGAGGGCTCTAATTGCTCAGAAGCTTATTTTAACCAAGACAATTTCCTATTTATAATTCCTGATTTCCTCCTGTAACTGAAGCCTTATTTTATCTCCCGTTGCCCTTCGAGATGCAGCAGAACTATCCTCAAAACGTATTTCCATATCTCCAATAAAGTAAAGGTTCATTTTAGAGGATTTAAGTGTTTCATTTTTTCCTTTTATAGAAATTAAGAAGGACAAATCCCGTAAGAAATAACTATCCTTATGATCTATAGATCTAGAATTTTGTTGATTGACCTGTTCCAGTTTTACAAAATCAGCAGTAAGCGTAACCAAACTATAAAAACTAGGGTCTGCAAAAACATCATCTCCTACGGCTGCAATTCTGTCGGCTATTTCTAGGTATAAAACTTCTTTATCTGTTAATTTGAATTCCTGTTTAGCAGGAGTTGTCCATTCAAAACCTACTAAGAGTTGTTTTGCTTTTGCTTCAAGTTTAGCCGCTATTTTTTTATCGTCACAATGAAAGTCATAAATGGACAATTTGTTTTTTGATTGAATTTGATATCTAATCTGCAAAAATTGCTGTTCTTCCTCATCCTCCAATTCCAAAATAATAAAACTATAAGCTTGTTGAAGTTTGGAGGTGTATTTAGTGCCTGTAGATTCAGATAATTCTACCTTGAGTTGTTCTAAAAAGACCCAATAAGGCTCTAAATTATTTAACAAAGCTCTTGAAGTCATAGATTGGGCATGACTATAGGTAGATAGACTGAATAATATAAAAAATAGAAGGCCTGCTTTTTTTAGGATCATTGGAACTTGTTTATAGGTTTAATTCGACTAATTTAGCTCGCCAAAGTAGTGCCATAAAACAATAAATCGCTATCGAAAGACTTCGATACCGATTTATTGTCTGAGTGTTGTTTGCTCATACTTTTAGCAATCCCTTTGTTAGGAGGTCTATTGTCTTATATTAGCGCCTACTGCATCATTTTATTTAGAAATTTAATGATAAAACGTATAATGAAAAAGGCAAGAATAAAAACCAAAATAGAGAAAATAAGTAATTTGTAATCTATTGCAACAACGGAAAAAGACATCATGTTTTTTTTAGGATCAATAAAATCGCTAGTTTGAATACTTGCGGTAAGTTTGTTCTTGTTAATAACTCCTGTTACGCAAACAATTGATTAGATTGATAACCCGAAGGCTCACGACCACGAAGTAGCAGCGCAGCTAAGTAAAAAAGCAATGTTATTGTATCAATTTTGTTCTTAATTCTTAATGCTAAATATTTAATGTTGAATGCTTTATAGCACAACAAACATTAAAAATTTAGCATTAAGCATTCAACATTAAAACAGTCCTTAAATAAGTAATGATGCGTTTAATACTGAACGAAAAAAACTTGCGTAACATCAGGTAATAACAAAGATAACATCGCCTTACTAATTTACTCCCAAGGAAGCAAAGGACTATCAAAGGAGCGGTGCCTCAATTCATCTCTATGCGCTCCCAAAAGAAGCGTTCTAATCCCTCTCGAAAAGCTTGGAACATTCGAAGACATATGCACTTCACCTTCTTCAACATGCGCATAAACATCTACATTTCCTTGTCTTTGTAAGTAATCGTAGACCTCTATCACCCCTGAAATTCTCTTTGTCGCTTTATCCATTTTACGGTCTAGTTCTGGAATTTTTTCCCGCTTTTTCTTCGGCAAATTAGAGGGGATTTGCTCCAGTCCACCAACACTCAGATAAACAACAGGCTCAAAATTTCTTTTAGGTAATTTTTTTTTCAAAACCTCTTTATTATTCCACCATAGAGCTGGGCTGCTGATTAGATAATGACTAAAAGGGCTTTTTTCTTTCTGTAAAGTAGACAAACAGAAAAGTCCTCCCAAGGAATGACCAAATAAGACATTTGATATCTTATCCGCCCTGTAGGAGGCGTTAATTTTAGGCATAAGTTCATCAACAAGAAATTTATAAAATAAATCTGATTCACCAGTAGGAAGGTTTTCTGTAATGTTTCCAACAAACTTGGTGTCAGGATGCGTCGCTTTTGAAGGCGTTAAATCAAGCAACTCACTATGTAGCGCATAATTAAAAATACCAACAATGATTACCTCTTCCAAGTCTCCTGATACAGCCAATCCTCTTGACGTTTCAATAGAAGTGTGCAAAGCTATTTCGGCATCCAATTGATAGATAACAGGATAGGTTTTGTTGGTGTCAGAATGATAACTAGTTGGGAGCCCAATACCTATGGTATATTTTTGACCTGTATTGATGGATTCAACTTCTATCAATTTCAAATTAGCGATAGAATTGCTCAAGGAATGATCAACCCTAGATTTTGTACTGTCTGCTACATTTTTCGGAATAGGTTGTTCGACAGAAGGACTATTTCTTGCCGTAAATTCTCGGGCTATTTCGTCACAAGAACAAGTGGTTAGAAGGGTTGAAGCAACAAAAAATTTCAAGATGAATGGAAACGCTTTAGAATGCATGCTTAGATAGTTTTTTCATTTTGATAATTTTTGAGCATAAAATTATTTGAACATTCCTTAGTACTTGGGTGGAATGGTATCTCTAGAAGCTACTAAAAACCATTCCGCCCAAGCCTTAAAAAACTACTTTTTTCGAAAACTAATCCCACCACCACCAGACTTCTTAGTAGGCTGGGCAGCAGGAATATTAGCGCCATTCTCTACGCCCTCTTGAATAGAGCTGTGAATGTCTTTCAAGTGGTCAGAGAATTGCGACAATTGCGCCACAACCTGCACCATTGGATCATTCTTACTGCCTTGAAGCATGGCATCTTTGTTAAAGGCTTTTTTGATTTGAGCCCAACGCAAAACGTCTTCTTCGGTCAATGCGCCAATCATTTCCTTAAACTTGAGCATATTTGATTCTGCACCAGAAGTCAAGGTTTGAGATTCGCCTTCATAATGCGAAATAATCAATGTTTTTAACTCTTTATCGTTGGTAATTGGCGTGACTTTTTCTGCCAATTTATTCATATTACGATAAGAACCCTGCAATTTGAACGAAGGTTCTGTACGATGCGACTCTTCCATTGCTGCAGAACGAATGTATTCTAGATTGACTTTAAGAATAGCATCACGAATCGTCAACATTCGTTTGATAACCTCCACATACTCGTTGATTTCTTGATTGGTATGATTGCCTTCAAATTCAACATTCTCTCGACTGCCGGTTTGTGCAATTTTGACGACAGCATAGATATCTTTAGCGCTTTTTGCCGACATTTTTTGAAGAATAGAGTTCGAAGTTAATGAATTCTCAATATAACTCAACTCAAAAATATCTTTGGTATCGCCAATAATATCACCCAGATTGTAAATATCCGAACGGTTGGCTAACATATCAGGAACTTGGAACTTGTCACCACTTTCCGTGTATGGATTTCCAGCCATAACGACACAAACCCGTTTACCTCTCAAGTCATAAGTCTTTGTAACGCCTTTGTAAATCCCTTCAATTTTACGTTGACCATCCGTCAAGGAGATGAATTTCTGTAAGAACTCAGGATTACAATGCTGAATATCATCCAAGTAAATCATGATGTTATCACCCATTTCCAAAGCTAAATTTAACTTCTCCAACTCTTTGGAAGCCGCTGCATTACTAGCCTCACTAGGATCTAAAGACGTAACCTGATGCCCAATCGCAGGACCATTTATTTTCATGAAAATCAAACCCAAACGATCTGCAGCATACTCCATTAAGGTCGTTTTACCATAACCAGGAGGAGAAATCAAGAGCAACATACCCATTCTATCTGTCCGAGTGGTGTCTCCAACAGTACCAATTTGTTTGGCAAAATTATCACCAAAAATAGGCAAATACAACTGATCAATCAGCTTGTTTCGAACAAACGAACTTAAGACTCTAGGCTGGAATTCTTCCAAACGCAAGTCTTCTTTAAAGTCATTTGCCAAGCTGCGCTTCATGCGGACATACTTTTCATATTGCGTGACAATCTCACGGGTATAATGATCTAGTTTTTGTATAAATTCATTATAATCCAAAGAATAGATGCCACCTTTGCCAACCACATTATGTGAGCCGTGCAAACCTGCTATTTCTTGTTGTGTTTTTACATTAATAACATAGCTTTCTTGATAATTTTCCGTTAAAATCGTCGTCACAACTTCATGCACATAATGAGAATGATTTTCATTACCACTTTGCTCTACAAAGGCATTAAGCCATTTTTTTGTTAATTGAAATTGCTCCACTAAATTGTTTTCAAGCGACTTCAAGGCAGAAGTAAAGGGTTTCAGTGCATTCTTTTGCTCTAAGAATTTTTGAAATGCCACCTGCAAATCATGCGCATCACCACTGACAATAAAGTGCTCTTGTCGAGCCATTTCTTTAAATAAATAATGGGCAGCATAAGAAGCCAAATGCGGTTCAAAGAGTTCGGTTTGACGAGCAAAGGCATCTAATTCTTCTTCCAAATTCTGGAGCAAGAAATCAAATTCGTGGGTTTTCGGAAAGACTTGCAGAATAATTCCTGCACTCTTGATTTGTTTGTTAAACGTTGTCTTATTTTCAGCGGATATGAATTTAGACCAATACAGGTTTGCCATCGCTCTTGCATCGGCATCAAAAACCAACAAATCAATGTGCTTAGACAAGTAGAGTAGGGCTTCTAGTATTTTTGAAGCATCCAAATCGTGAATACCTTTGCTATACCCTTCCTCTTTAGTTGCTCGCTCGTTGATCAATTTTTGAACATAAGGCAAGACTTCTTCCGAAACCAAGTCGCTATTGGTCTGTTGCAATTGTCTAAAGCCAATATAAGCCAAGTATTCAGCCCGATAAATATCTTTATTTTCAGAAACAACAGCTTGTTCCCAAACCTCTTTTGTTTTTAAAAACTCTTCGTCAACCACTTCTTCATAAAAGCCTGTTCCAGTCAAGTGATAATACATTTTACTATCCTTGAGCGTCATGGACAAGCCCAGTTTTTGCTTATTAACAGAGAAAAAGTGCTTTCCAAATCGAATGGAATTACCATCACCAGAAAATAAATCTTTTTTATCTCTTAATTGGCGAATCGTATCCTCTTTGATCGTCTTCAGCTTGGTCTGAATATCATCTGCCTTGTTGGTATCGCCCAAGTCTACCAATCGCTGAATGGTATCTCGAACCTTTTCAATCATCAGATCAGAAGCAAAGAAACCATTGATTTCGTTCACTTCTTTAAAGTTCTTGGCTCTATTTTGAATCCCTTTTAAGTTTCGTTCTGCGGCACTTTGTAGGGCAGAAGTTCGCTTATTGATCGACTCAATGATCGACAATCGACGCGATTCAAAGGCGCTATTAATTTCTTCTCTTTTGTCGGCTATTTTGATAATAAAATCGTCGAACTCGGCAAATTTGCTCTCCAGTTCTTCAATTTGAATCATCATTTTGGTATAATACTCGTCGCATTTCACAACGGTATCTGCAATGTCCAAATAATTGATTAAACCTTGATCCATCAATTTGGATTGAGAGGCAAACTCCGCAACCGCTTCTGCACCCGTCAAATCTCTCAAACGACGTTTGATCCCTGCTTTAGCTTGATTTAAGGTTGCAAAAATACTGGTAATATTATCAATAATTCGAGTGGTCTGTGTAGCATCATCAATTTTAAGATTAGAGACAATTTCAATCAAAAGTTCCAATTCTTTTCCAATCTCGTCAATACGCTCTTCGAGTTGCTTTCCTTGACGACCCGTTTCCACTTGTTCTATCTGACCTTGCGCCTCTGACACTCGTTCCAAATAAGGCTCTAAAGCATCATCTTTTAATAAAAAGGCAACACATTCATTGGATAATCTAGAATTGATTTCTACCGCTTGTTCTTCCAATTCTTCAATTAGAGGAATATCGGTATAGCGCAACTCACGCAATGAAATGACTTCTCCACGAACAACTCTTAAATCTGCCAAATTCTGTACAAACTGGTCGATTTTTAAATAGGAGGTAGAGCTAATTTCCTTGAATAAAGCAACAGCACTTTTTTGAGTTGCACGAATGGCTTCTCTAGTACTTTTTTTGATGCTTTGCACTTTCTCAAATTCATCAATGGCGGTATTTGCAGATGTTTTGATCGCCGTCAATGGTTCGCCTAAATTGAATGCTTCCTCATTGGCAATCCAATAATAGGAATCCAACAAGACATTTGCTCGTTTATTCAGGTCATAATACAAATCATTATAAGTATCGTCTTTACCCAAAAGGCTTAACAATTCTTGTGCTTCTGCCATTGCACGAACGATGTCCTTGTTGCTAATTTTGTACAAGAAAGAATCGGTATATTCTGAAGGAATGATTTTTCCTTTGATATAAGGCGTTTGCCAAATTTGAATTAAATGATGGGATGTTTTGGTTTCTTCACTTCTAAAGTAACACAATTCACCATCAGGAAATAGGGTATAGCCATTACAAAGAATCGGCGTGTTCACCGTTTGCTCGATGACATTATAAGACAACAAAATATAGGAACCATCCGCAGGATTATGAAAAACATACAAATGATCTTCTCCATTTGGCGATTGAATTCGACGCTCAAACAAATTCCCTGTTCCAGAGGTTTTGTCAAACATTTTATAATCGCCTGTCTGCAAATAAAAACCATTAGAAAAGACCAAACCTTGTTTTCCTGGCAATAAAACACCTGAGTTTTCTAAGGCATCAATGCGTTTAACCGTTTGCAATTTGACATTATAAACAAAGTATCGAAACTCTTCTTGATAAGGCTTAATTCGAATAGCAATAAGGTTGTCCAAATCAGCATAACTAACCGTTGCATCGCTAATTTTTTGATTGGCGTGCTTGACATCTTCTGCATAAATTCCTTTTCCCGTATCGGTATTGTCTTCAATTTTAATAGTTAAATCGCCACCAACTGTTTCTACAAACACTTTGTCCAAAATAGAAATATGCGGATGTTCGCCTTGGCGATACATTTCATGACGGACAGACTCCCATTTGAATTCAAATTGATCAGGATAGTGGTACTTTTTATCTCCAGGACTAGAATCGTAGATTAGTTTGCCATCTTTGATTTCCCATTTGAAGGTTTTTTCGCTGTTCCCATCTTTAAAAATCATATAAACAAAAGGATCGTTTTTATCCTCGGCAAATTTGAGGAAGTAAACATCTTTTGAATAACGGTACAAACTTTTAAAGTCAGAAACAAATTTTTCATTGCCAATCGTCAAGAAATCTAAGCTAATTTCTTTAAACGTATTGTCGTCCTTAAATTCATAGATACTAAATACATCTTGAAGTTGAATGTCTTTGAGTCCCACTCGGATATTGTATCCAAAAATACAGGTATTATTCAGAGCAAAAATATCCCTAGCAATACACTCATGCTTGGTTTCAATACGCTCATTACTAATAAGCTGCATTTCAATAGAGCCAAATACCTTTTTACGCTCAATATTTAATTTTTCCAAACGTTGGCGAAGGTCATCTCCACTTTTATTGAGTCGCCCTTTGATAATTTCATAGGTCCCACTTTCTAATTGGGTACTTTCCTCTTTTACTTCTATTTCTTGGTCTTCTATGTTGTTATTGTCGTCAGCCATAATTTATCTTATGTTTACTATTGTCTTGTGGCTTAATACTATATTAGGATATGGTATTAAGTATAGATATAGATCTTATGTTTATTCTTCCGAAGGAGAATCAGTGGGTTTTAAGTATAGTTGTTGTATGGTTTTGTTGAACTTGTCTGTTTTTCTTTCCTGCAAGAGGTAATCTGCTAGTTTTACAAAGCGAAACGCTGATTGATCCAAACGATCTTTTGATAGTAATATCTGAAATTGTTGCTCAATTAATGTTTCTGCTTTTGTTGGAGCATCTGCTTTAAAATATAGGTCAACAAAATTAGATAAAAAATAATAACCTTCAATAGCATCCATCGGGAGATTTTCTCTAGACAGATCTAAGAGATCAATAACTTGGCTAGTTTTACCATTGTTATATAAATCTCTTGCTAGTGTGGTCATAGACCATAATTGCTGAAAAATTATGCTGCTGCTTTCATCAGAAAGGGTTTCGATTGGAAACCACTCTAATTGATTGGTTATGAAATCGTATCTTGTTTCAACTTCTTCATTGGAAGCAAGGGTATATTCCTCTTCAGAAAGTTGGTAAATTAAGCCAACTGGATGTAGATGCTTTTTGATGTTTAAGTTTCCCGTGAAGGCATAATTATTAACTTTGAAATCTGCGGTAAAACAAAATGGACGTTGATTGTGTCCAAAAATAAAGAGGCTAATCCATTCGTTTTTTATTAAATAACTTGCCTTGAAATCTAGTCTTAATTTGTCTTTGCCAAAGGGAAGTGAGATTGACGTAGCACCAAAAAAACGATCGTCTATATCCGTAGTTAAGGCGAGCTTTAAGGCTTGAAGGTCTAAGGCAGCTGTTTGATTCCTAACATAAATATAGCTGTTGTTATCCTTGTTATAAATCGCAGGGTCGATGTCTAATCGAATTGGCTTGCTGTGTATTTTGGGATTTGTAACATAATCAATATAACGCCATAGACTTAATTGATCTTTATTTATTACAACAACATCTTTTCGAATTCCTTTTACTTGTTGCAAGTAAAACATTGGTAAACTAGTATTGTCACCAAAGGTCCACAAAATGGCATTGAGCGGACAGCTGTTTAGTAGGTTTGTATTAATTGCTAGCAGCTCTTCAGTATATAGTTTTTTTTCTTTGAATACGCTTAGCGCATCTTCGTGTTTGGTATGGAGTGCTAGAGTGTGGTATTGTGTGGCTACTTCATTCGAATATTTGATGAAAATATTACCAATGACTGTTTTCCAGTTTGGGTTTTTAATCCAGGTTTTGTGGAAATACTCAATACTTTTATTTACAATTGAATTGTAAAGATCAATGCGTTCTGGATTGGCTTCGCTAGTTAATAAATCTGCAAGAGCGCCATCAGAAACTTGATTAGGATCATCTAATAAAACTTTGGCATACCGGGAATAAGCTCTAGCCAAAGAATACAATTCAAAGTCTTTCAAAGAACGGTTTTTCTCTGTGTCAGTATACCTCTTTATGACATCATGGTACCAGCCTTTGTATCCATAAAATGGATGAATATTGTAAGGATTAAATTCAGGAATAGTGGTAAAGGATGTTTCAATTTGACTTTCGGTAATACTACTGTGTCGCCCTTCTGCTATATTGAATGTAACAAGCTTATATTTTTCTTCTTTAGCAGACCAAAAGAGTTGTTGCTGGCTTGTTATGTAAGAGAATTCGGCTGCGTCCCAAGTGTAAACACCAACCCAATAACCATCTGCTTTTTTCTCTAGCTTTATTTTGGTATTAAACTCAACAGCACAATTCTTAGTCGTATTAACTAAGGTATTCACGACTTCCTGATAGATTGGAAAGGTGATTTCTTGAGCAAAAGAAGTATAAATGGATATTAATAAAATAAAAATAGAAAAGGGATACCGCATATTAAGCTATAAGTTGTGGATAGAATTTGAAAAAGAGAGGAGATGCCAGGCACCTCCTCCTATCTTATTTATTATAAGTATGAAAACCTTATTTTAACAATTTTCCAGCTTCTTCACCACCCATTCCTAAACGACTAACCGTCTCGATCAAACTCATCACGACATCTTTGTCATCGCCCGTTGCTTGTGCATAAATTTTAGACAACAAAGCAGATAAGGTCAAGTTCTTAACAGACTCCGAACTGATCCCGTAATGCTCTACAAAACTGCCTACTCTAGAGATTAAATTGTCATCTCCACTACCTAATAAAGCACCTTTAAGGGCTTGCAAGTTATCACTATTGTCAACCAAGCGATCAATAGATTTTCCTTTATTAACGGCACCAATAATACTGTCAAAGAATTTCGTTTCGCCACCAACAATATCAATTTTAGCTTGTTTAAGAGCCGCAGCAACAACACTTGCTTGAGAAGATGCAATCCCCATTTGAGCTTGAATTTTTGCCAATTGAATTTCTTTTTGTTGATCTAGTCTCAACTTGAACTCTTCATGCTCTTTACCAACACCATCTAAGAGTTTCATGGCATTCGCTTTAGCCTCAATACCTTTCGCTTCCGAGCTTAATTTTTGCTCAATAACTCTTGCTTCCGCCAAACCTTGTTGTTCAGTAACAGTAGCATCAATTTGCCCTTTTTCTTTGACAACTTCCGCTTCAGCCATACCTTTGACACGTTCCGCTTCCGCTTTCATTTGAATGGCATTAGATTCCGCCTGCGCTTTTTTCTCTAAGATGTTTGCTTCAGTAGTACCTTCCATTTCTTTCGCTTCTGCTTTTGCTTTCATCACATCTGCTTCCGCCAAACCAACAGTAGCCTCTTCCGCAGCCAATGCCTCTGCATTAATCTTACGAGCTTCTGCATCTTTTTGAGAAGCTGCTTTTTGAGCCTCAGCCTCAATGACAATTTGTTGCGCTTTTACCTCCGCAGAAAGTTTGTCTGCTTCCGCTCTACGAGTTTGAATGATTTTTTGTGTTTCAGCCTCTTTAGAAGCGTCAATTTCAGCTACTTTTCTAGCACGTTCTGCGGCTGCAATTTGCTTCACATCTTCGATCTTTTGATCCTCTTCAACGGTCTTTTTCTCTTCCGCTTTTCTTTCCTTGATAATTACTTGGATGTCACGTTTGTTTTCTTCCAAGATTTTCTCTTTCTCAATCTTAGCAATACCAACAATTTTTTCACGGTTTTCAATTGCTTTTTGCTCTTCCGTTTCTACCAATTGTTGTTGTACTTTTTCCAACTCCTCTTTATTCAAACGAGCCAAAATAATTTGACGTTGTTTGTCTTCTTCTGCTTCCCCTAATTTTTGTTCAGATTGTTTTTGGATCAATTCAGTTTCCAAATTTTTATTAATCATCACTTGTTTAGCTTCATTTTCTTGCACTGTCGTTAGCTCAGAAATTTCACGCTTTTGCTTTTGCTCCTCTTCGATCTGTTGCTTTTCTAAGCGTAAGATGTTTTTCTTTGTCTCAACATCTTGTTCTTTGATCGTTTGCTCCCGATTACGACGAATTTGATTCGTGCTTTCTTGCTCTCTAGAAGTCAGTTCTTCAATCTTTCGGATACCCTGAGCATCTAAGATGTTTTTTTGGTCTAAGTCAGAAAGAGACGTTTGCTCTAGGTAATCAATCGCACAGTCATCTAAGATATAACCATTCAAATCAGTACCAATTGTTTTTAAGATACCTTTCTTAAATTCTTCACGCTCTGTGTACAAGTCAACAAAGTCAAAGCCTTTACCAACTGTTTTTAGCGCTTCCGAAAACTTAGCATCAAATAGACTATTTAAAGTAGCTTGTTCAGAAGCACGTTCACAACCAATGGTTTGCGCTACTTCAACAACATATTTTTCATCTTTATTAACACGAACAAAGAAAACCACCTTAATATCTGCACGCATATTGTCCTTACAAATCAGACCTTCAGAACCTGCACGACCAACTTCAATTGTTTTTAAAGAGATATCCATTTCCTCTACCTTATGTAGAATAGGGATAACAAAAATACCAGAATCAAGTGCCACTTTAGCACCACCAAATCCAGTACGAATTAGGGCTTTTCCTTGAGGAACTTTTTTGTGGGCACGAGCCACAAGTAATATAAAGCCAAGTAGTATAACTAGAAGTCCACCAAGGACAATCATTAGAATTGTAAATCCCATGTGTATTAATTTTGAGTTTGTGTAGCAAGTAGAGTGGTGTTGTCAAGAACAGAATTCTATTGCTTATTTTATGAAAGAGTTTCTATAATGTTTCGTATTAACTGATGTTACGCAAGCACCTTTTTTTTAGTATTAAAACTCATCCTTACTTATTTAAAGACTGTTTTAATGTTGAATTCTTAATGCTAAATTTTTAATGTTTGTTGTGCTATAAAGCATTCAACATTAAAAATTAAGCATTCAACATTAAGAAGAAGTTTATAGACTAATTCTGATAGTTTACCAGCAGAATTATTTTTTGTGTAACATAAGTTATTAAGTAGTCTAGTTTATTTAGACATCAGGTGGGGGGTATTGTGGAAGGCGGAAGCAAGGCATTCGAATCCACAAAGAAATTGCATAAGGTTTATTTTGAATGTTCATAGGACTAGGTTTAGTTTTAATAGGGATACTATTTTGTATAGTAGTAAGTGTCTTATAATAATGCTTTGTAGCTTATAAAAGTTCCAAAATTTAATAAAATGTTAACACATAATTGATTTTTTATTAAAAATTTTGAATTCGACGTACAATATAAGATTTTCCATCATTTATTTTGTCTACAACCACAACTTTTTCGCCTTTTTCCAGAGGAGTATCATGATCTAATAAAACAAAGACCGCTTGACCTAATTTAGAATCGGGTACTCTTTTGATTTGTTCAATAGCGCAGTCGTCTAAAATGTAACCATTCAGATCAGTACCAATTGTCATTAGAATCCCTTTTTTGAATTGATCTCGTTCTCGTTGTAGTTCTCTTTTGCTAAAACCAATGGCGACGGTTTTCATTGCCTCAGCAAATTTACTATAAAAGAGCTCGTTCATCGTTTCCGCTTTTGAAGCCCGTTCACAACCAATGGTTTGAGCGACTTCGACCACATATTTCTCATCTTTATTGACCCGAATGTAGAAGCATACTTTTAATTTTATTAATTCATCTTCTCTGCTTAGTATTTCCTCTTCTATTATTAACTGTTTTAATGTAATATCCATTTCTTCTACTGTATGTAGAATAGGAATGACAAAGATACCACTGTCTAATGCCACCTTAGCACCACCAAAACCTGTGCGTATAAGTGCCTTGCCCTGAGGACACTTTTTGTGGGCACGAGCTACTAATGATATGAATCCAATTAATATAATAAAAAGCCCGGCAAGGACAATCATTAAAATTGTAAATCCCATAGATATTAATTTTGAGTTTTAGCAGCAAATAGTAAAAGCATAAAAATATCAAGTAGCATAAAAGAGGCTGTGTAAAGAACTTAGAAAATTCTAATAATGCTCGATTCTTTGAACAACATAAGCTTTGCCGTCCTCCATTTTTTCAATAACGACCACTTTGTCTCCTTTTTGAATGGATTTTCCATCATTGGACTGAACGCTAAGAGAAACGATAGAACCATTAATGTCAATTTTTAATTGCCCCGTCTCATCTTCTTTGATGCTAGTCATCAAGGTACCTACTTTGCCATCAATAACCAATGCTTTTTCAGCCGTGTTTAGTTTTGCAAAAATAGGTACAAGCGGTGCTGTAAAAATTTTGGAGAGCAATAAACTTACAATTAAGTTTGGAAGAAATAGGAGTGCTGCCATAGAAGTAGTATTGCCTGGGTTAATCCAACTAGCATCATTATTACAATAAATAGAGATCGACCAAAGAGATAGAATAATAGTAGAAAGTAGCACCATAAAAGGAACTCTACCAAAATTCAAGAAACGGAGGATTCCAAGGAAGACATTACCACCACCTACAGTACCAATACTAGTTACATCTGTATCCACATCAGCATCTACGTCTACGTCCATGTCAACATCAACATCCATGTCTACATCAATATCTACGTCTAGGTCAATATCGGCATCTAGGTCTAAATCAAAATCCAATGAATCCATTCCAATGGCTCCAACAATGACACTAAGCCAATATAAGGAGACTAAACCTAATAGAAAGGTTAATAATAGATTTGAGGTCGAAAAAGCAGCTGTGATTAGTTCTCCCATAAGGTTGAATTTTGAAGTGGTTCTAGTGTTAGGTTATAAGTAGGTAACAAAGGTTTTTTTGATTTTTTCGTTCTTTGACAAATCAGCTATTAAACTTGTTTGGAAGGGGAACGATTTGCCAAAGAGTCGTTTTTTTAAGACTATTTTATCCTTCTACTTACTTTAATCTTTAAATATAAGCTAAAAGTTAAAATAGCAATTAACAATTGCTGAAAAAGATGAAAAATATTAAATGTCGTATACTTTAGGAATTAATATTTGAAAGTAAAACTATTGCTTGTGATAGTAATATTGTTTACATCATATAATACACCAAAAAATAAAATTAAGTTCCTAAACCGAACATAATTTTCTTAAAAGTCAAAGTCTTTGTTAATTTTGTGGGATGGATTTTAGTTGTTATTTATTAATAGTAGTCTATACTGTTTTTAATTTTTTGTTAAGAACTTAAAAATACTATATATCTGTTTAGTTGTCAATAGAATATGTTTTTGGTGATAACTGTTTTAAGTATTGTCTATTAATTAGATAAGTTTTGCATAGATTTTTGGATTAAAAGAATAAAATGAATTTTAAAGTAGAAACGAAGCAAGCAGTAGCATGGGGTGATATGGATGCTTTTGGGCATGTCAATAACGTTGTGTATTTAAGGTATTTTGAATCTGCAAGGGTGAAATATTTTGATGGTATTCCTGAATTGGCAGGTTTCAATGGGGATGAAATCCCTGTATTGGCAAATATCTCTTGTAGTTTTAAAAAACCAGTGGTTTATCCTGATACCTTGACGATGAATGTTGGGGTTACTAAATTGGGACATGCAAGCATTCAAATGTCTTGTGAAATGATTAGCCCTAAGGTTGGTTTGGCTGCGATAGCAGAATGTACCATTGTTTTAATTGATGTCAAAAAAGGGCACAGTGTACGTGTACCAAATGAATGGAGAACAGCAATTGAAAAAATTGAAGAGAAAACGTTT
>CALDEP010000431.1 GCA_937942475.1 uncultured Aureispira sp. | reverse complement strand
GAGGTTATTGCCAACTAATTGGAAAACATCTGTGCGTTGATTATCAGTATTATCTAAGTAAGGAGCAAGGTTGACAGTAGTCCCATCATTGGTTAAGCTTAGCGTATTACCAGCTAAGGCTAAATCTTGATTATCGGTATTAACAAAAGCACTAAGGTTGACAGATTGAGTAGCAATCCCATCATTTTGTAAAGAAAGTTGGAGGTTATTGCCAACTAATTGGAAAACATCTGTGCGTTGATTATCAGTATTATCTAAGTAAGGAGCAAGGTTGACAGTCGTCCCATCATTGGTTAAGCTTAGCGTATTACCAGCTAAGGCTAAATCTTGATTATCGGTATTAACAAAAGCGCTAAGGTTGACAGATTGAGTAGCAATCCCATCATTTTGCAAAGAAAGTTGGAGGTTGTTACCAACTAATTGGAAAACATCTGTGCGTTGATTGTCCGTATTATCCAAGTAAGGGGCAAGGTTAACAGTAGTACCATCATTGGTTAAACTTAGTGTATTACCAGCTAAATCCAAATCTTGGTTGTCTGAGTTCGTGAAACCACTAAGATCAACCGTTTGAGTAGCGACACCATCGTTTAGTAAAGAGAGTTCTAGGTTGGTTCCATTTAATTGGAAAACATCCGTAGTTTGATTATCACTATCTACTCCTGAAATAAGTTCTGTCCAAGTAGCACCATCAAAAAACCAGAAGGTATTGGAAGTTAAGTCAAACACCAATAAACCTGTTGCTGGGGTAGCAATGGCATTACGTTGAGCCGTTGACATTCTGGGTACTAAGACTCCTTTTGTCGTTGATTTGACATGCAACATAGCAGAGTTATCTGGGTTGGTTGCATCATTATTAATACCTACACCTTGTGCAAGAATTGATTGAGAAATTGTTGTGAACGCAAGGGCGCACAATATTCTCTTTAAGGGGAGAAATTTGCTCATTGAAATAAGTTTGTAAATGAAAAAAATATCTTACCTACAGGGAGATAAGAGTTCTTATCAAAAATACACAATAAATTTAAAACAATCTAAATTGCACTTAATTATCAATATGTTACAATAATAAAATTATGACAAGAGCGTGGCAGGTGAGAAGTAATAGGTGACGGAATAGCTGTTTATTTTGAGTTGTTTTGTCTGCTTTTTAAAATAAAAAAAGTCAAAAAACCTATGACTATAGCAGCAACACAAGCTAATACAATAGCTCCAATGGTATATTGAATAAAGTTGGTTTGAATAACATCCAAATTCCCCATTTGACTTAAACGTAGGTCCCCTTGATTACCGCCCAAAACTAAGGCACCTGTCCAAAAACTAGCATAAAGAATAAAGGGAATCATTGGAGGAATGCTAATATTCGCCGCAAAAAAAACAATAGGCACATTGAGTCGAAACAATGCCGCAGTTGGCAGTCCAACAGCTAATTGAAAGCCCCATAGGGGAAAGATGCCCCAAAAAATACCATAAGCAACAGAAGCTGCTTTTTTTTGAGGGCTTTCATTAACTTTTAAAACCTGTTCTTGAAAAGTTTGTTTTAAGCTTTTTTTTTAAGGCTTCGGAAGATCATGCGAGGTCTAAACCAAAGGAAGGCGGCTAGGCATAAAAAGGTGTTCAAAACAGAAATTCGGAAGAAATCTCTAAAAGGTCTGAAGTGTGTAATTCGCTCCTCAGAAGGAGGATAATAAACATCAATTGGCACACAAAATAAATCCATGCCTTCCCATGCTGCACGAACCAAGACTTCTACTTCAAATTCATAACGTCCTGTTACAAATGAAAAATCTTGAATGGCTTTAATGGGATACAAACGATACCCTGATTGAGTGTCCTTTAATCGAACGCCTGTTTCTACCCACAACCAAAAGCTTGAAAATTTATTCCCAAAACTACTCTTGGTTGGTACATTTTCTTGTCCCATATTCCTAGAACCCACGACGATAGCTGTCGGGTTTTTCTCTATGGTATCTACAAATGTTGGAATATCTTTGGCATAATGCTGTCCATCAGAATCTAGCGTAATGGCATAATCATAGCCTTTTTCAATGGCATATTTGAAGGCCCTGCGCATGGCAATTCCTTTACCTGCATTGGGCTGGTAAGAAAGCTGCATGACAGAAGGATGGCGCTCCAAAATAGCGGCAGTATCATCTGTAGAGCCATCGTTAACAACTAGTAAGTGCGAAATTATATGCTGCTTATCTAAGGTTAACGTCGTATATTCCTTAACGGATTCGATGACTTCTTCTAGCTTTTGAGCATTATTATAAGTAGGAATAATTACGCAACATTTCAACTGTTGGAGTCTTTCTGCGCAATTATCTTTTGTCGTTTTGTTGGCTTCCATTTAGGCGAGTGTTCCTTTGAATTTGAAAAATATAACAGCACTATCTTGAATAGAAGCACTTATTTTTAAGGAACTATCTTCATTGATCGAATACTTGATTTTTACATCTAGTAAAGGGTTCTTTTGAGGTATGATAGGAATTAAAAACTTGGCTTGATTGGCTTTCTTCAAACGAACCTTTCTACCTAATGCAGCAGTGCTTAACTCCGCTAATAGTTGCATCATACAAACACCAGGAACAACGGGTTGTTGTGGGAAATGCCCTTCATAGATAGGATGATCTACATTCAAGCTGATTTGGCTATGAATGGTATCTTCTATGATTTCTTGCTGCTTGGTCGTAAAAAAATCTCCTTGTAACATAGGTTCTAATCTGGTAAGGAATGGTAAATAAATAAGATGAACAAAAAGATTATTCAAATGTTCATCTTATTTATTTACTGTTCCTAAGGTTAATCTATCTTTTTTTGTTCTTTGACAAATTGTGCGTTAAAAATACAAATAAATGTGCAGACTAAAAGAACTAAACCCCTAATGTTTCAATAAAACCAATTTCATTGACAAGGGAATGTTATGATGTTGGATATGAATAGAGCGTGGAATTTTGGCAACGTACTTAGAGAATAGAATACTAACGGCTCTGTTTTGGTGGATTTCTGTAATTTTATCTTGTTTTTCTTGAACAAAAAAATGTGTTTTTTTATTCCATTTTGTTTTAAACACTACGGTTTCTTTAGGACTTTCGCCTTTTTTGAATTCCGTCGCCTTGTTGCCTAAAATACCTCTAGACAAGAGCATTTCCATATCTTGTTCAATGATTTTTAGAAAAATTTTGCGATCCATTTGTTCGAGAACCTTATGAACAATAAAGCCATTGTCTCCAAATTCAAAATCAAATAAGGTCATTCCAAACTTAGTCAGAAAAATAGTCCTATAATTTCCTTCCGAAAGCTGCTTGAGTGCCAGTAGACCTCCTAATTCTAACTTGTCTCCATAAGTTAGTGTCGTCTTAAAGAGGAAAGATTTAAAGTTATCCTTAAAAATTGGTTTGAAATTATCCTTTGATAAGACGGTTGCCTTGCCTTTTGAAAGGGGCAGCAAATGCTTAGGTGTGGTACAACTCGCAAAAAATAAGCAAGCACTAATTAATATTAAAAGTTTTGTCAGAGATGCTTGCATTTATCTTTTTGTTCTTGAATTTCATTAAGGTATAATCACCAGATTGTTCCAACATTTTGACCTGCTCTACAGAGTAATCTTTTTTTGAAAAGTAGATATTGATACTTTTCATAAACTCTTGTACCTTTTTTTGTTTGGGATACATGATTACTAGGTAATTGCTACTACTTTCTTTGAATTCATAGTTATAATCAGCTTCATTGACTAACAAGTCGCCTTGTATACTTCCAATCATCATTTCATTAATCTTTTGGAAGGTTTTATTACCAGAAAGATCGTAAGAACTTACCTTGCCTTCGTCCTTGATCGATACTTTTCCATCTTTCAGAATGATTAAGTACTCCAAAGGCGTCGTGTATTCCCAACGTAATTTGTTGCTGGCTTTATAAGATAGTTTTCCATTCGACTCAATATCTTCTGAAAGGACATCTAAATGCTTGATTTGTACAAAATCACTCTGCAAACTAGTGGTTTTGGCAGCAATGCTGTGCAATTTTTGTTGAAAAGCTTTGCTATCTTTCATGGTTTTGAAGGATTGCGCAAAAGTAGTGCTGTAAGTCAAAAAAGCGGCTAGGAAAAGTACGTATCGAATCATTGTGTTTATTTAGTTAATAGTTCGATAATTTTCTAATTTTTAAACAAAAATCAAAAAAGCACCATTTTATTAGATTGCTTTACCTGTTTTTAGTGAAACCTATAAAATAGTACTAAAAACAGGTAAAGCAATCTAATAAGGTTTTCACCGAACTAATGTTTATAAGCTTGTAATTGTAAAAGTTGGTCCAAACCAACAACGGTATATCCTTCTTTCAAAAGATATTCCAAAAACAAAGGCAAGAAGCGAGGAAGGAATTCTAAATGATCGTGAAAGAGGATGACAGCGCCTTTTTTAAGCTTTTTTTGTACTCGTTTTAGTAACATTTTTTCATCCTTAATAACCGTATCCAAAGAGCGCAAAGACCAACCAATGGTTTGGTGCTCTACTTGGCGCATTGCCTTGGCTATGTTGGGGGTTGTGATGCCATAAGGTGGACGAAAAAACAAAGGTTGTTTATTCAAATGTTGTTGGATAACTTTGTCGGTATCTAAGATTTCTTGAACCACTCTTTGACTCGAAAAGAAATCGAAAAAATTAGCATGAGAAAAACTATGGTTTCCAATAATATGCCCTTCTGCATCCATTTGTTTCAACACTTCGATTTGTTCCTTGGAAGCTAAATTTTTGCCAATACAAAAGAAAGTGGCAGGAACTTCGTATTGCTTCAAAATATCTAAAACTAGCTTACTTTGTGTTGGGTTCAGAACACCATCATCAAAGGTGATGGCAATTTCTTTTTTATCAGAATGAACGGCTTTACAATGGGCAGGAAGGTGAAAATTACTGGAAATTTGTGTCGTCCCAAAATAAGTAATCGTCAAGCCCAGCCAAAGTACAAAGGCATAAAGCCACCAAGGCGCACTAAAAATGGCAGCGATTCCCCATAGCACAAAAGTACTGATGATAATGGGTTTTAAGCGTAAATATTTAGGAAATGGTCCCATGCTAGTTATCTACTTTTGATAACAAGACGATAGAGTGATTAACATCTTGGTGGTTATTATAAATCAAGATATGTTGAACGTCTTTTTTATTAATTTCCAATGCTTTTTTTGTTGACGGATCTCCTTTTAATAACTGTGCCGCAATAGCAGTAGCAAAAGCAGTACTGGTTGGATATTCTCCACAGAGCTTTTTATAACTGCTGAATTCGGCATTCGTACACAGTTCTTTTTCTAAAGATTGATCCTGATTTCCTGTTAAAACAAGATCAATAGCCTGAGCATCTAAATTAGCTTCTTCAAGGATTCGTTGGATGCTTTCCTTTACGCTTGTTTTGTCTTTAGGACGATACAACATCGTTGCTCCAGTAAGTTGGGCGTAAGTATTTGAAGTTTGTTCGGCTCCCAAAATGAAGCAAGCCGCTCCCTCTCCCATCACTCGCTCTCCTGCTTTGGCGCACTGCAAGCGCTCTAAAAGAATCCCTAATTTTTCAGTTTGCTCATCAATGCCATTCACTAAAATATTGCTTGCTTTATTATCATAAAACAATAGCATGGCATCTATTAAAGCAGATTCAAAAGAAACATTGCCTTGCACATAAGACATGTTATAACAATTACAATGCTGTAATAAAGCAATTTGACCCGCAACCGTATTGTGGGTAGATTGAACAAAAGCCGTTGGAGTTAAGTATGCTTCGTTATGCTCAATAATCGTTTCCAAAAACTTTTCTGTGTCTTTGACACATCCCCAAGCCGTTCCAGAAATAATCGCATCCAAAGGTGGATGACTTGCATCTTCTAAAGCTTTATGTGCCGTAGCCAAGCCCATTCTTACAATGCGACTCATTCTACGTAATAATTTCTTTTGTATAAATTCCTTATAATTAGGCTCTTGGCAAGTCATAAAAGCACCTTCTGCTTTCACTACTGTTTCTCCCATGGCTTGGTAGAAGGTTTCTTGGGGAGAAATATTTCCAAGACCGTTGATGTAAATGTTCTTTTTCATACGTAGAAATTACTTATAAGCCTTAAAAACTAAAGAGGACGTATTACCACCAAAACCAAAAGAATTGGATAGAATATACGTTAAATCTTGATTTTCCAGTAGTGCTGTTTCCGGAATCATCTTACCCCCCAAAGCAGCAATAGGTGTTTTAAACCTTAGATTAGGATAGATAATTTTGTTTTGTAAAGCCAAAACGGACAAAACCGCCTCTACTCCTCCAGAAGCACCCAAAGTGTGCCCTGTAAAGGCTTTGGTAGAGCTGAATTTAGGAATGTTTTCACCAAAAAGACGTTGCATGGCAAAGCCTTCCGACAAATCATTGTTTGGCGTTCCTGTTCCATGCACATTGATATAATCAATTTGACTAGGTTCAATTTGCGCTACATCCAATGCACCTTTCATCGCTAAAAAAGCCCCCGTTCCATCAGGCGAAGAAGCCGTTTGATGAAAGGCATCATTACTATTGGCATAGCCGACCAATTCCGCTAAAATATGTTCTTCTTTTGCAATACCTTCTGCTTCCAAAACAATAAAGCCAGCCCCTTCTCCTAAATTGAGACCTCGACGATTTTCATCAAAAGGTTGGCTGTATTCCTCGTCCAAAATTTGCAAGACATTAAAGCCATTAACGGTGAATTTTGTCAAAGCATCTACTCCTCCAACAATCGCTCGATCCAACAAACCGTGTTTGATCATTCGAGCCCCCAACATAATGGTATTGGCTGCCGAGGAACAAGCGGTACTAATGGTTGAAACCATACCCGTTGCGCCCAAACTATCTGCAATCCGTTCTGTGCTTTCGGCACATTCGTGGCTTAGCATCGTTTTGATATCACCAGATTGGGCATCTTGCATAAAATCAGCATAAAAATGCTCTGTTTTATCCATGCCTCCAACCGTATTGCCAGAGAAAACGCCCGTTCTACCATCTCCCAAAACAGGGCTTCCAGCAGAACGCCAAGCTTCTTGTGCGGCAATAATTCCCAATAAACTCGTTCTTGTGATACGTGTTTTAGGATCTATATTCGCCAATTCACAAAGTTGGGTATTATCATACTTCACTTCACACAAAGGGAATTTACCTTTGTGGACGGTTTGCAGGTATTGGATTTCTCCAACACCAGAGCTGGCTGTTTTGATACTCGACAAGGTTTCAGAGGCATTTTTGCCAATGGCAGAAATGACTCCTATTCCAGTTATAAAGATGCGTTTAGACATTAATCAATCCTTTATTGTTGGTGTTGTAAAATGTACTCTGCCATAGTTGTTAGAGATTGGAAAATTGATTTTCCTTCTTCTTGGCTTTTAATTTTAATGTTGTATTCTTTGTCCAAAAGAACGATCAATTCCAAAGCATCAATAGAGTCTAAACCCAATTCATTATCTTCATCAAAAAGCATTTTGCTTGGATCGATCTCACTTGGTTCAACATCCTCTAGATTCAATTGTTTGATAATCTGAACTTTTAGTTTCTCAATTAACTCTTCCATTTTTTGAATTTTTATTACTGTAAGAATCTCTTACCTTTTGGTTTTATATTCGTTATAATTTATAGTACTTAAAAAGCACTTTTTTCTTTCTTTGTCTTCTACTGGATTTATTTTACTAGATACAAAACAGCGTGATAATCTGTTTCTGTATAATCGACCCAACCCATCAAGCATATTTTTGCAGCTCCTGTTTCCAACATATCTTGACTGTACTCCAACAGCATGTCTTTGTCAAATTTATTACTAACAAAAAAAACAGATTCTCCTTGAATCTTGTATTTGATGCAAATCTCACCCACCATAATATTCGGCAAGGTATACACAAATACAGCAGGACTTGGGAAATAATTGTCTCTATCTTTTATAGAGTCCGCATATTTTGAATCTGTATGTAAAGTTGAATTAGAATTGGCCAGAATGACACCAATGTCAGCTGGAGCATAGTCTTCTAATTGTCCTTCTTTTAGCAATAAATTGGCGGCTACAAAGGCTAGTTTGCAAAGTCTATCCATTTTGTGAAACTTAGGATAGTTCAAGTCAAATTCTTTGTAAGCGCCCTTAATAAACTTTGGAAATGGAAGCGCTTTA
>CALDEP010000430.1 GCA_937942475.1 uncultured Aureispira sp. | reverse complement strand
TAAAGCCAGCTTTTAAAAATCAATACGAAAATTTTATTGGAGGCAAATGGGTTGCTCCAGTAAAAGGAGCCTATTTTTCCAATATATCTCCTGTTGATGGCAATGCTTTCACTAAAATACCTCGTTCTTCGGCAGAAGATGTTGATTTGGCGCTAGATGCGGCTTGGGCAGCAGCCCCTCAATGGAACAATTCCTCGGCAACTGAGCGCAGCAATATGTTGTTAAAAATTGCCGACATTATGGAGGCTAATCTAGATGTTTTGGCTCGTGCCGAAACATGGGATAATGGCAAAGCACTTAGAGAAACTACCGCTGCGGATATGCCCTTGGCGATAGATCACTTTCGCTATTTTGCAGGTGTTATTCGTGCAGAAGAAGGTGCTGCTAGTGAGTTAAATAATTCTACGCTATCTTTATCTATACCAGAACCACTTGGAGTTGTTGGTCAGATTATTCCTTGGAATTTTCCAATTTTAATGGCTGCTTGGAAAGTTGCACCAGCTTTGGCTGCGGGAAATTGCGTCATTCTTAAACCTGCAGAACAAACCCCTGTTGGCATTCTGATTTTAATGGAATTAATTGAAGGTATTTTGCCTGATGGAGTACTCAATATTATCAACGGATTTGGCTTGGAAGCTGGAAAACCATTGGCTTCTAGTCCTCGTATTAATAAAATTGCATTTACAGGAGAAACCACTACTGGACAACTTATTATGCAATATGCCTCTAAAAACATTATTCCTGTCACCTTAGAATTAGGTGGAAAATCACCAAATATTTTCTTTGAAAGTATTATGACAGCAGATGACGCCTTCTTTGATAAATGCATAGAAGGGGCGGTTATGTTTGCGCTTAACCAAGGTGAAGTCTGTACCTCTCCTTCTCGTATTTTAATTCAAGAAAATATTTACGATGCCTTTATCGAAAGAGTAATTGAACGAACGAATGCAATTAAATTAGGGCATCCTTTAGATTCAAGTACCATGATGGGTGCGCAAGCTTCCAAAGAGCAATATGAGAAAATTCTTAGCTATATTAATATCGGAAAAGAAGAAGGTTGTGAAGTATTAGCAGGAGGTGCGGCTGCACTAAACGAAGGTTTAGAAGGAGGCTATTATATTCAGCCTACCTTATTAAAAGGGACTAATAAAATGCGTGTTTTTCAAGAAGAAATTTTTGGACCAGTCGCTTGTGTCACAACATTTAAAGATGAGGCAGAAGCCATCCAAATTGCAAACGATACGCCTTATGGTTTAGGGGCTGGAGTTTGGACTAGGGATACACACCAAGCTTACCAAATTGCAAGAGCAGTACAAGCTGGACGTGTTTGGGTTAATTGTTACCACGATTATTCGGCACATGCTCCATTTGGAGGCTACAAAAAATCAGGTATTGGTCGTGAAACACATAAAATGATGCTAAATCATTACCGCCAAACCAAAAACATGCTTATTTCTTATGATAAAAATGCCTTAGGATTCTTCTAAAAACAGGCTTTGTGACTCTGAAGAATGTAATCTAAATATTATTACACTGTACTCTATTTATTCAACACTTCGTGTAGAAATCATATTAGATTGATTATCAGCTAGATGAATTCTATGTATTCAGAATATTAATAAACTGATAATTAATCTAATATAAGATGTGTTTTTATGTTTTTTATCAAAAAACTAAAAACTCCACGAAGTGTTATCATTAAAATACTGACCAATTAACCTTGGTCAGTATTTTCATTTTATAAAAAAAAACATGATACAACGTATCTTAATCAGCGACAAAGCAAAGGAATCCATTAATCAATTAAGAGCAAAACATGGCGCAATTATTTTTCATCAGAGTGGTGGTTGCTGTGATGGCTCTTCTCCGATCTGCTTGCCTAAAGAAGAGTTCTTGATTAATGAAATGGATGTGTGGCTTGGCAAAATTCATGACTGCGATTTTTATATGTCCAAAGATCAGTTTGAATATTGGAAAAACACCCAATTAACCTTAGATGTCATAAAAGGTCGAGGAGCCAGTTTTTCTCTTGAAGTAGCTTTGGATCTTTATTTTGTTATAAAATCTCGCCTCTTCTCTTCTAAAGAAATTGAACAACTTTCTCCTATTCGATTTGGAGCGTAAAAAAGACAATAGAGCATTTTATTTATTCGGGCAAAACAACATTCAACAAACGTGCTTGTTTGATATAGAGTTTAAAAACCTTGCCTTCTTTCATTATCTTAAATTCAACATCTACCCCATAATTCTCTGGGTCAACAACCTTTTTTCGCAGCAAGCCATCAATTTTTGCACAAGCCGTTTGCAATTGACGAACTAAGGGCGTTAAAATAGCATTATCAACAAAAATATTATGTACAGAAGACTTAGATTCTGTTACATACCATTTGCTATTGAAGGCTCGAAAATAAATCACTTCTGGTATTTCTGCACCTTCGGGATTGGTGACTGATAATTCTCCATATTGAGTATTAATATGAATCGTTGGTGTTCCTGTTGGGTTCGGCAAAGTCAAGGCTACCCCATTAGCATATTCATCTGGAAAAGCTTCATTAATTAAAATGCCCATCGCTGTTTTTCGATGATCTATTCCAAAAAAATCCCGTTCTTCAAAAGCACGAACCAGCCACAAAGAAGCATAAACTTCCAATATTTTTCGCTGAATAATCGCTCGTTCACTTCCTTGCCAAAAGCCTTTGGACACATACAAACCTGCGCCATTAAACTCCGCTAAATCTTCACAATTGGTAGAACTTCTTAAACGAACTTTTTTTCCTTTATAATACTGATTACAAATGACCTCCAATTCATTGAATATAGATTCATTCAAACTTGCACTAGCGATTTTAGCACGAATAGTTTCCAACATTTTTTCTATCTGCTCAACCGACCAATTTTCCTTATTATCTAATAAATTCTTGATTAATTTATCAGCCCCACAAGATTGAATGGTTTGAAAATAAAAGTAAAAAGGAATCGCAAAACCAGGACGTGTATGTTCAGGCAATTGATGATACAACAAGGCATAATTACTTGCTTTTGCTCCAATACAAGTAACGTTTTGAACAGACCTAGCGCCTGTTTTAAAATGAGAAAAAGAAGTTACCGACACATCAGGTTCGGGTATAATTACCTTTAATTTACCTTGCTTGGACCAATGCTCTTGAGCGGCTTTTTCAGAGATCTTTTCTATTGTGAATTTATTTTCACCTTGTTCTTTTTTGCAACTAATTTTAACCAATTTATTCTCATATTTACTTAGAAAATTACTAGGCAATTTAGTTGTAAAATAGGCATTGATTGTCCCTCTATTTTTAGCTAAAAGATTGACGTGAGAGAAAGGCGTCTGGGGTTCCAAAGTAAGAATACCATTGGCTATAGGAACTCGATAAGGAATGCTTTGATACAGCAAGATATTCTTAAAATCACTCTTCACTTTATCTTCATTTCCGTTCTTAACAAACCTCAAATAACCAACTGCCGTTCCTTCATTCAAAATATTAGTTGACAAGGCACTTTTATCCAAGCTTGCCGTTCCTTTAGTTTTTTTTGTAGTAAGTTCTTTTGTGATAACAGGCTTTGTATTTGCAATCAGTTCACTTAACGTCATGGTTGCATATCCTGCCTGTTCTACCCCTCCTCTAATCGTTAAATTAGGCAAAGAAGCACTTGGACTTGCCAAAATGGCGATTCCATGCCCAGCATTTGGAACTTGTTTTTTAATATGTTTTTCCACTGCTTTCATCAAACGAACAAAGGTTTGCTCCATAGACAAGCGATCATCGGTATAACTATAATCCTCTAAACGAACCGCCCAAGTGTAGGTTTTGCCTCCTTTTTCAATCGGCATGGTACGCAAATCATACAAAAAAATGGGCAAATAAACCCGCTTCTTTGGATCACGCACCAAGTCTTTAAATTGACCAAATAAAAGTCCTGTTTTTAAGCCATAACAGACATAATTTCCATGCCCCTTGTATTTCTCTACATCAAAAAGATGAATCGCTTCTTTAGCTTGTCCCCAATTTACGGCAAGGCCTTTCCAGGTTGGAATCTTATCATAAGAAACAAACTGATATTTTTTCTCCAACAGCTCTTTCTGTCCGTTCATTTGAAAACAAAAGAACAAGAATAAGCAAGTTGTCCATAGTCGAGTTATTACAGTAGTCATGGGTATTTTTTAAAACCTAAGTTTAGGAAAAAAAATTAAAAAACTTTAGATCTTAAATCTATCAAAAACTAGGATTCAGATCGCTTCGCTTTTAGATATTATACTTCATAAAAAATTCTCCTACAGATCTCCTATCCCTATTCAGCACTCTTTTCTACAAAACCATCCCATCGAGACATGTAAGTTATAAAGTTCGCACCCAAGCCTTCTTTGCGAAGGTAATCTTTGGAAACAGGTGTTGGAGTTGGCGTAAAATTAGGATCTTCCATCACTTTAAGAGGAAAATCATGGTGCAAGATACCCGAATGTCCAATAGTAACAAAATCTACTCCTGCATCCAATACTTTTTGTACATCTACTCCCCTTTTGATATTCCCTGCAACAGTCAACAAAACCTTTTTGAAATCAAGTTCAGTAAAATGTTCCAACAAAGATTTATCCTGAAAAGCTTCCTCCTCTGGCTGCTTAAAAGAATCCCATAATGAAATATCTAAAAAGTCAATTTTCCCCTCGTCTATCAATCGTTGACAAACGGTTTTGACCTCTAATAATTCCATTCCAAAACGTTCTGGTGAAAGTCGAACACCAACTAAAAACTCAGCCCCGCAAGCAGTTCTTACGCCATCAACAATTTCAAATAAAAGACGCGCACGATTGTTCAAATCACCACCATATGCATCCGTTCTTTTATTAATTTCCTTACTCAAAAATTGCGTTAAAATATAACCATGTGCCCCATGAATTTCTACACCATCATAACCACTTTCTTTGGCTCGAATGGCCGCCTGAATAAAATCATCTCGAAGTTCTTTCACTTCTTCTAAAGACAATCCACGAGCGCCATGTTTTTCACTATCCGAAGGACAAACAGGCTTTTCCTGAAGCAATTCAGCAGGCGAACGCATTCCTGCATGATGCAATTGACTGACCACCAAACTACCATATGCTTTAATTGCAGTGGTTAATCGTTGATGTCCATCCATGTGTTTGTCTGAAAAAATGCCTAACTGACCAGGAAAACCTTTGCCAACTGCTTGAACATGTGTTGCACAGGTCATCACCAAGCCAAACTGCCCTTCTGCTCGCATTTTCAGCCAATTAAATTCATCCTCAGAAAGCTGACCATCTTCGTGGCTTTGTGTATTGGTCAGAGGAGCCAGCATGAATTTATTTTTCATAATGGCACCACAAGAAAAATGGATAGGCGTTGCAGGAGATTTTTTCATTTTATTGATTTATCTTTTTCTATTTACGTTAAAATACTTCTATAGACTTAAACTGTCTTATAGGCAGAATTGTTCAAACCTAGTCTACCAAATTGTAAGGTGACGATTAGGCGAAACCTCTTTTTCTATGGTTTCAGGAAATTCCATATTTTCTTGATAATCTCTTTCTTTTCTTATTAAGCCGTATTCATCATAATAAACCCATTTATCAATGAGTACAAAATTACCTTGAACTGGCTTTTTAAATCTTTTTCGAACCAACTGAATGTTACCTTTCGCAAGCAAATCACCTTCCATCGTGTATATTTCTCTCGCCCAAATTTGTGCGTTTAATCGGGTATATTTCTCAACGAAACAAGCGGTTTTAAACATTCCATGTCGATAATCATAATAAACGGTATCAATTAAGCTAACTTCCTGTTCTGAATTAATTTGTGCCTTTATTAACAAAGGAAAAAGTAAGGTTATAAAGATGGCTTTTTTCATAAAATATTATTTATCCTTTATCTTTAATGATAACATTCGTTATCAGAATAATCTCCTTTCAAAGATAGAAACTGTTTAAAGTTAACGATTTTTAATAAAATATGTTTTTTAGGCGAAGTCTAACATTCCTAAAAAGGGCAGCGCTCCGACACCATTACTATACTAAAACCTAGATAAATCAAACAATTTAAAGAAGTATTCATGCTATAAAACTTCTTTAAATTCCACAGTTTCTTAATGTACCAATTCCAAATAAAAATCCTCTATTTTTAAACTTCCCCAATGCGCCCATGTTCCTTCAATTCTGCAATCAGAGGTCCACTTTCCATAGAATTTTTCTCTAATATTCCCTTCCTTTTCTCTTATAATAACAATATTTTTATTCAAAAAGGGCTGATTCAAACAGTAGGTTTGCAGCTGCATTTTACTTTTTGTACTCTTATAATTATAAGTTCCTTGAGCTGTTAAATAATCAACATCTCCTTCTTTATTGGCAAGCAATTCCATTTCAATTTCACTCGTACCTACTGTTCCTTTAAAACGATAGGATTGGCCTGAAACAAAACGTGTTTCACTACAAGATTCCGTATACATTTGTTGGATAGATGGCTTTTTAGATGGCTTCCCTATTAATGAGAACTTTCCGTCTTCCCATTTCAATTTAAAAGAGTGGCTTTCGGAAGCACCAATCGTCAAAATATTATTTTCGTAGTTCAAAACATAAGAATCATCCTGTTCCTCTGGGTACAATTCCTTCAGCAGTATTTCAGCACTCTTGGACTCCAAATAATCTAAGTATATTCGATCAAAAAAAAGTCCTTTATTTTCTTTAGAACCCTCATAAACAGGTACATAATCACTAATCATTTGTTTTAATCCTTCTGGGAATAGTTCATTGACTTTCTCCCAAGTTGTTCCTTTTTTTTGCCATACATAAATTTCAAAGGCTTCTCTAGAGTCATCTATGCCAAAATCTCTCATAGCTATAGCTTCAACAAATCGATACACTTCCTCCTCACTGTGTCCCTCTAATGTGAGCCAAGCGTTCTCTTTTTTTGCCTCCTTCAAAACAGAACTACTTCTTAGATCCTCATTTTGCTTGACGAATTGCAATACTGTTGGATATGCTGCTCCTTCTAATAAAAAATAGATAAAAGACTTGTGTTCAGAACCACTTGTTCCAGACCAGTGCGTCCAAAACTCAAGAACTGTTTTTGAGTTTTTTACTATTTCTGTATTATCAAATAAATTATCGGCCTCTGTGTTCAAGAGGTACTGCTCTCCTTCTTTTTTTAATAATTCATCGCCCCATATTTCATTGATAAAAGTATGTAATCTATCTTTGGACTCGCCTTTAGCCACTTCTTGAATAGAAGGCGTATTACAGCTACATTGAGCTAAGACAATAATTCCGCAAAAAAGTAATAGTTTTTTCATTGAAATAGATTTAAGAATAAAGAAGTTAATGTTCTTAAAAGTAGAAAAAAAAAGCAACTTTCATTCAAAAAATAATAAAATGCAGACACATCGCCACTTTCTTCTACACAAGCCCTGGGGTTATTTGTCTCAATTTGTAAACAACCAAACCAAGCGAAAAAACAAAAAACTCTTAGGAGTATTGTCTGACTTCCCAGAAGAGATTATGGCTATTGGGCGCTTAGACGAAGATTCAGAAGGTTTGTTGTTGTTAACAACAGATGGCAAAGTAAGTGAACAAGTTCGCAGTAAAACGGTCGAAAAAGAATACTACATCCAAGTAGATGGCATTATCACCAAAGAAGCCCTAGAACAACTAAGACAAGGGGTAGAAATAAGCATTCACGGCAAAAAATACACCACCTTAGCTTGCAAGGCTTTTGCTTTAGAATTTGCCCCTGATATTCCTGCAAGAACAAAAAAGATCAGAGACCCAAGGCATGGCCCAACCAGTTGGCTTTCTATTACAATTACAGAAGGAAAGTTTCGACAAGTTCGAAAAATGAGTGCCGCTGTTGGTTTACCTACTTTGAGATTGATTCGTGTTCGAATTGGGCAACTAGAATTAGGCTCCTTATTGTCGGGAGCTGTTGAGGAAGTTACTAGTTTTGAATATTAGTTCATTACTCCGTTGAAAAATCGTATTAGTTTGATTATCAGCAGGATACACTTTTGCTAGTTAAAACACTAAAAAGCTGATAATCAAACTAATGCAAGATGCTTTTTTATGTTTTTCATAGAAAAACTAAAAAATCAACGGAGTATTATTAGTTAACATCAGTTAGTTAAATCAATACTTCCCGAAAACAGCCCCAAATCAAAAATACTCTTGATACTAGAATCGCATCTGCTCTTTTTTTGTCTAGTCAAGAACATTCCCATCACAAAACACGACCTCCAATCGTTCTACAAGAACCAAAAGACCATTAAATTACGGTCCTTCTCTGCGCTACACTGCAATGAATTCTAAAATATTTCGTTTAATTTTAGTATATTCGCTAGTTCTTAAAACAGACAAATAAGGAGCGCTCATCCTAAAAATGAGGCGCTAGCACCAATCAATATCCATCATCAAAATTACGTGAGTACTTTTGTTAGACCGTTTGCTATGAAAACATTATCAACCTCCCTATGCAGCATTTTATTATTTCTATGCTGTACTACTTCTTTATTTTCTCAAGTCACCTTAACGGTACGCATCAACAGTGGTAACTCTACAACTACCTGTACAGATGGTTTCTTTGGCGGTGGTCCCGAACCCCATTGGCGAGTAGAAGTCGCAGGTCAAGGATACACCACCTATCCAAGAAGAGGAATTTGTTTTAACAATGCTCCCAATACACAATACAACGAGACCTTCAATTGTGCGAATACATATCCTGGCAACCTACAAATTTGTTTACGAGCCTTTGAAGACGATGGTGCTGCTTGTGTGGTTAGCCAAAGCTGTTTGGAGCAGATTTGCCAAAACTTTGCAACGCCTACGCCTGGAAATGCCATTACCTATAATCTAGCTGTTGGAGGTTCGAGTACCGCAAATGTAAATTTCACCATCACAGCAACAGGAACCTTTAATCTACCTGGTAGTGCTTACAATACGGTTTGTAATGCGGTTAATCTAGGAACGCTCAATTCAAATGCTACGATTGGAAATAGTGGACTCAGTAATTATGGCAACTATTGCTCAGACAATATTGGCGATCCAAATCCTTGGGGAGGGAATAACGATCAAGGCGTTTGGTTTCAGTTTACAACAGGCGCTTTTCCTGCTGCCGTTATCGACGTGCAAGCCGATAGTGATCCACAAAATTTTGGAGACAACATTGATTTACAATTAGCAATTTATGAATCTAGTAATGGAACTTGCTCTGGAGCATTAAGTTTAATTGACGAAGAATATCAAGGCTTTGGCTTACTGAACGATGAAGACATGACGGTCAATTGTTTGAGCCCCAATACCACTTACTTTATATTAGTAGATGGAGAACGAACCAATCTTATTAACACAGGTGGTCAAGAAGGATTTTTTGGCATACAAGTCGTTGATGGAGGCGTTTTACAAGCAGGAGATGAAATTTGTGATGCCGAATTTTTAGGACTAGTGCCTAGTGGAGGTTCTGTTGCAACGCCCAATTTAAGTCGTTCCAACGTCTGTGCCACCAACCTTAATGATCCAAATCCTGGCGCTTGGGCATCTGACCAAACCGTTTGGTTCCGTTTTCAAGCACCTCCTTCAGGACATGTTTTTGTAGACGCCGATAGTGATCCTTTACTGCCTTTATCCAACGATCCAATTGATTTACAATTAGCAGTTTATGAAACTAGCACAGGTGTTTGTACGGGTGTCGTCAATTTTATTGCTTCTGATTATACCCCTGGTTTGTTTGGGGAATCTATGGAAGTTAAGTGTTTGACTCCTGGTGAGAATTATTGGGTAATGGTCGATGGCTCTCCTTTAAATGTGGATGGAATTTTTGATTTAACCATAACAGATGGTGGCATTTTTCCTGCGCCAAACGACCTTATTTGCGATGCCATTCCATTAGGACAGCCTGCCCCTGGAGGGACGGTTGGTCTGAACGACCAAAACAACTATTGTGCAGATAATATATTTGAACCCATTCCAGCCAACTGGGGAAATGACCAAGGCGTTTGGTATACCTTCATTGCCCCCCCTTCTGGCAAGGTAGAAGTTCGCCTAGATAATGGCGGTTTGTTTAGTAGTGATAATATTGATTTACAAGTTGCGGTTTACGATCTAACAGGAGCCGTTTGTACAGGCGTTCCTGTTGAAGTAAAATCAGAACATGGTGGAATTGGTGTCCTTTGGGACGAAGATATGGAAGTAGAATGTCTAATTCCTGGACGTGAATACTGGATTTTAGTAGATGGGGAAGGTTCTTTAATTGATCCTGATTTGCAAGTTGGAATCTTTGACATTGAGGTTTATGGCGATCCAAGGGATTTAGCTTCGCCTTATGACGAGGCTTGTAATGCCCTAGCGTTAGGTGATCCAACAGGTGGTTCTGTCGGCACCACTCCCATTACCACACATGGTTCTCAAAACAACTTCTGTGCAACTGCCACAGGAGAACCACAACCTTCTGGCTTTACGGCCGATCAAACGGTTTGGTACACCTTCGTGGCTCCTTCTACTGGAAATGTAAATATTAATATGAATTCTGACCCAATTTTAGGTGGTACAGATCCAATTAACTTACAAATTGCCGTTTGGGAATCAAGCAGCTGTGTTGGTCCTTGGAGAGAATTTGTTAGTGGCGATGACTTATTATACGACATAGATTTAGATGTTTTTTGTCTGACACCAGGCGAAACCTATTACATACAAGTCGATGGTTCCCCTCCTGCTATCTTAGGCGGAGAAGAAGGCTATTTTGATATTACCATTACAGAAATCGCATCCATCCCTGTTGCGCCTAACGATTCTATTTGTAATGCCATTGCTTTGGGAAATCCTTTTGCAGGAACCGTTGGGGCAACCAATCAACAAAACCTTTGTGCAGACGATTTAGGGGATCCAAATCCTTCTGCCTTTGGAACCGATCAAACCGTTTGGTATTCCTTTACAACTCCAGCTACAGGTGGACCTTATGCGGTAGATATTAATGCAACTTCTAGCCTACCTTGGCCCTTTGGCAGTCAAGATGCCATTGATTTACAATTAGCCGTTTTTGCCTCTAGTAATAACCTCTGTACAGGCGCTTTGACAGAAGTAGAAAGTGGCTATACATTACTCGATTTATTCAACGAAAATTTAAATGTCCCTTGTTTAGAAGCAGGAAGAACCTATTATATTATGGTGGATGGTTCCTTCTTAGACGTCCAAGGTTATTTTGACATTAGCGTTTCTGCGGCAACTGCCGTCCCAATTCCAACCAATGATTTAATTTGTCAACACGAAAACTTAGGACTGCTTCCTATTGGTGGCACGATTAATAATGGGACTAACTATTATAATTTCTGTGCAGACGTAGAACCAGGCGAGCCGAGTCCTTTTGGAATTGAGCAAACCGTTTGGTTTTCTTTCATTGCGCCCAACCATCCAGGGCTCAACACGACTGCTAACGTAAGTATTTCGGTAGAATCTGACCCTGCGGGCCTTGGAAATACCGTTGATTTACAATTAGCCGTTTACGAATCTAGCAATGGAACTTGTACAGGCAATATGTCTTTGTTAGAAAATGGCGATTCTGATCCACTCTTTAGTTTTGATGCCGATGTTAGTGTCACTTGTTTGTATCCAGGGCAACGCTATTGGGTACAAGTAGATGGTTCTATTCTAAACCTAGAAGGTTATTTCCAAATCGAAATAGAAGATGATGGTGCAGGTTATCGACCACCTTATAATATACTTTGTAATGCAGAACCTTTAGGAGTCGTTCCAAATGGAGGTTCTATTAATAATAACGTGGATTATACGAACCTTTGTTCGGATACAGAAGCGGGCGAACCCAATCCTTCTGCCTTTAGCATAGACAAAACTGTTTGGTTTACCTTCACAGCACCTGCTTCTGGAAATGTCACCATTGATGCTCAAAACGATCCGAATAATATTGGCGACGAAATTGATTTGCAATTAGCGCTTTATTATTCTCCTAATAATACTTGTTCTGGACCTTTCTTGGAAGTAGATAGCGATTATGATATTTTTAATAAAGATGAATCTTTAAGTGTCGATTGCTTGCAACCAGGTCGCTTGTACTTCTTGCAAGTCGATGGTGCCAATGGCGCTTTTGGAGATGAAGATGGTTGGTTTACCTTAGAAATTATTGACGATGGCGGAACGAGTAATTTCCCTTATAATAATGACCTTTGTAATGCTTATAACTTTGGGGTTCCCAATACCGCTCAAACCTTAAATAGTGAATCAAATGTTTGTGCGAATGTAGAATTGAACGAGCCTGGCGTTGGTGGCTATGCTACCCATACGGTTTGGTATCAATTTACAGCACCGCCTTCTGGTCGTGTTGAAATTGACGTTGTTTCCACCAACCTATTCTTAGGGATGGATCCTGAAGTTCGACTATTCTCCTCCGCAAACAACGGCTGTACTGGAGGATTATCACAAATAGAAAGCTCTACTTGGCCAACTGCCCTAATTCCAGAAAACATAGAAGCTACTTGTTTAATTCCTGGCAATGTCTACTTCATTCAAGTAGATGGTTCTGGATTTGTCATCGAAGGAACCTTCAATATTTCTATAGAAGACATGCACCCAACCTATGGAACAGGCGTAGCAAGTGACCCCGAACCAACGAACAATGCTTGTGATAGTGCCATTATGTTAAGCGTACAATCCGAGTCTTGTATAAATGCAAACGGTACTTTCTCACAATTAAATTATGGCTTACCAACCATCACGTACAATCCTGCCTATGCACAAGGTTGTGGCGGCAACTGTGGTGATACTTGGTATCAATTCACGATGCCCGCTTCTGGAAATGCCGTTATTGAAGGGAATGATGATAATGTTGGTGGCGGTATTTTGGGAGATTTCTCTGAATTAACCGTAGTGGCTTACTCTGGAACTTGTGGTAACCTCACGCCTATTGATTGTGATCAAGGAGGCTTTACCAGTGACGTTTCTTTCCAAATAGCTGCGACACCAGGCTCCACGGTTTGGCTGCAAGTCTTTAACGAAGATGGCGACGACGATGGAGAAGATTATGAATTGTGTATTTCTGAAGGTTGTGGTTTTGACGACTGCTTAGATGCCTTGGCCATTCCAATGTTACCAAATGTTCCTTACTGTTTCAATACAGCAGGCGCCAATGGCGAAGATGTAGCAGGCGGTGCGCCTGGTTATTTTGAATGTTCGGAAGGAGACAATCCTGAGAATTCAGTTTACTATTACTTTGTTTCAGATTGTAATGGTAGCGATGTGACCCTAAGTATTATTAATGCGGTTTCTAATGGAAACTGTATCTTAGGAATTACACCAACCGATGGTTTCAACATTTCGCTATTCCAAGACAATACGCCTTGTGATAACAACCCAGATACTTTAGTTGATTGCCAAACCTTTACTAGTTGTGATGTACAACCCTTCAACTGGTCGCAAACCTATACCGGATTATCACCCAACACGCCTTACATCATTCAATTGGATGGTGGTTTTGGGAATTTAGGAGGAGATAATGTGGGAGAAATTATGATTACCACCACCACAGATCCTGTCTTAGCTCCTGTCTCAACGCCTTTAAGTTGTTCGGGACTCAATGATGGAACTGCCTCGGCAGTTACTTTGGGTGGTGTTGCTCCTTATTCCTTTATCTGGAGTAATGGTAGCACCGATTCTACAGCAATCAACTTAGCCGCAGGAACTTATTTTGTGACCGTTACTGGAGCAAATGGCTGTTTTGACAGTGCAAATGTAGTGGTTAACAATGGCTTATTATTAGCCGCTTCTGTAGGCAACACCATTGATGTAAGTTGTAGCGGAGACTGTGATGGTCAAGCTTCTGTGATTGCTATTGGCGGAAGTGTAGCGACCAGTTACACGTATTTGTGGGACGTTGCCGCAGGCAGTCAAACCACCGCAACCGCAACCAATCTATGTATTGGAAGCTATTCGGTCACTGTTTATGATGATAATTTATGTTTTGATACCACAAGCGTAACGATTAGTACACCAAATCCAATGACGCTTAGTTTAGTCTCTACGACGACTGCTACTTGTAATGGTATTTGCGATGGAACAGCAACGGTTTCTACCACAGGTGGTTCTGTTGTTGGAAACTACAATTACTTATGGTCAGATGGTCAAATAACAGCAAATGCGACTGCCCTTTGTGCAGGAACATATCAGGTAACGGTTACCGATGATAATGGTTGTACCGATACTTTGAGTGTCCTTATCACACAACCAACAAGCATCAGCGCCTCTATTGCCAACCAAACAAACATCAATTGTAATGGCGACTCAACTGGTTCTATTCAAATTCTAGCCATCAATGGCACGCCAAATTACACCTACAATTTATATGATAATATAGGCTTATTAACAGGTGGGGCTAGCAATACCTTTAGCAATTTACCTGCTGGAAACTATGGTGTTTTAGTAACAGATGTCAATGGCTGTAACGATTCAATAGCCATTACAATCACAGAACCTACGGTCTTAGCAGGATCACTAGTTTCGTCTACCGATGTGAGCTGTTTTGGTGATAATGACGGAGAAATTATTGTTCAAGCAACAACGGGTTCTGGAATTGCGCCTTATACTTATTCTATAGATGGAGTTAACTTCGGCAGCAGTGGAACCTTCTCCAATCTTACGGCAAACAATTACAATGTTATCATTAGAGATAGTAATAACTGTAGCCTCACATTGCCTGTTACTATCATACAACCAACAGACATTAACATCAGCCTAAATGCACAAACCGTTGCCAGTTGTGGCGCTTGTGATGCAAGTGCCGATATTACGGCAAGTGGTGGTGCAGGTGGCTTTAGCTACCTTTGGCCAAATGGAGAAATAACAGAAGATGCAACTATTCTTTGTGCAGGAACGAATACCGTTACGGTTACAGATGCCAATGGTTGTACCGCTACTTTGGCGATTACGATTAACAACTCGAACTCTTTTGCGGTCACCACAAATATAGATCAAGCGATTGCTTGTAATGGAGATTGTAATGGAGCGATTAGCATTACCCTTCCTGCAACAGGTGCGCCACACAACTTTATTTGGAATACAGGGGCAACCAGTAGCACACTTTCTGGATTATGCGCAGGCAGCTACACGGCAACGGTGACCGACAATAGCGGTTGTTTTGTAGTCGAAACGATTAATTTAATAGAACCTGCTATTTTAACTTCTTTGGCAGCGCCAATACAAGCCGTTAGTTGTACAGGCTTTGCAGATGGTCAAGCCACGGCAACGCCTTCTGGTGGAACAACACCTTATACCTTCCTTTGGGATAATGGAGAAAGCAATCAAACCGCCATCCTATTAAACGCAGGAGTTCACACAGTAACGGTTACCGATAGTAGTAATTGTACGACAACAGCAGTTGTGACAATTACAGAACCAAATCCGCTTGTTATTAACATACAAAATACAACGCCATCCAATTGTTCTTCGACAGGTTGTGATGGAACGGCTACGCTTACCGCAAGTGGTGGGCAAGCGCCTTATACCTATCTTTGGAGCAATGGAAATACCAGTCCAACGCCCAATGATTTGTGTCCAAACTTTAATAATGTAACCATTACAGATGCCAGTGGTTGTACCGCAGATACTAGTATTTTAATTCCTGCGAATACTTCTTTAAACTTAACGGTTATCAATCAAAATAGCCCAAGTTGTCCTGGAGATTGTGATGGTTCTATTGTGGTTTCTGCTTCTGGTGGAAACAATACCAGTCCTTATATCTTTACTTGGAACGATCCAAATAATCAAACTTCTGCTTTTGTGACAGGACTTTGTGCAGGCGTCTATCAAGTGACGGTAGAAGATATTGATGGCTGTTCGGCTGCGATGGCAATTACCGTTAGCACGCCCGATTCTATTCAAATAACTTCTGTCACAAGCGATGCCAGTTGTTTTGATAGTAATGATGGAAGTATTAATCTGACGGTGACAGGTGGTACGGCTCCTTATAATTACAATTGGACGAATGGAAACAGCTCGGCTTCTAGTAGTAATTTAGGACAAGGAATCTATACGATTACCGTGACAGATGCAAATGGCTGTTCAGCAATGATTACAGATTCAATCGGAAGTCCTTCTCAAATTATCACCAATACAACGATCTTTACGCCTTATAATGGACAGCAAATTTCTTGTGCCGATGGCAACGATGGAATTGCCATGATTTCCGCTTCTGGTGGCGTGCCTGGTTATACTTATCAATGGTTCAACGGGGAAACAACAGATACCATTACAGGTCTACAAGCCAGTACTTATCCCGTTACGATCACAGATGCACAAGGTTGTACAACAACAGATAGTGTGACTTTAATGCATCCACCGCAAATTGTGATTACCACAAACATTACCTCTAATTACAATGGGTATAATGTGAGTTGTCACAATTCAAATGACGGTACCGCAGATGTCAGTGCAACAGGTGGAACAGGCGCTTATACCTATCTTTGGTCTGGTGGTCAAACGACGACTACAGCAGTAGGTTTAAATAGAGGAACTTATGCCGTTACCGTGACAGATATTAATGGCTGTTGGACGATGCATACCGATTCCTTAACCGCCCCTCCTGCCCTTGCTAATAGTTTTGTGGCTGTTCAAAATGCAAGTTGTTTTGGCTTATCAGATGGTACGGCAACAGCCGTTGTTTCTGGCGGTATTCCTAACTATACTTACCTTTGGGACAATGGCGAAACGAATGCTACTGCTACCAATTTAGACTTTGGAATGCACTCGGTTACGATTACAGATGATAATGGTTGTGTGTTTGTTGATAATATTAATATTTTCCAACCGATAGAATTAACAGCTAGTGCTGCTGCTATTTCGGTCACTTGTTTTGGTAATAATAATGGAAGTGCAACGGTTGTTGGCGCTGGTGGAACGATGCCTTATACTTACTTATGGGATGCAACGGCTGGTGGTCAAACAACGGCAACAGCAAGTAATTTAGCAGCAGGAATTTATACGGTAACCTTGACTGACGCTAATTCTTGTACGGTGATAACAAGCACCACCCTTACAGAACCAAGCGACATTGCTTCCACAATAAGCATTACATCCAACTATAATGGTTCTGCCATTAGTTGTCATGGTGCAACAGATGCCATACTAACTGCCAATGCAACAGGCGGAACAGGTTCTTACAGCTATTTGTGGTCAGATGGTCAAACCAATACAATTGCAACAGGCTTGGGAATTGGTACTTATTCGGTAACAATTACAGATATAAATGGCTGTACAGATACCGCTAGTATTATTATCACGGCACCAGGATTATTACAAGCAAGTGCTAGCGTAAGTTCTAATTACAATGGTTCAGATATTAGTTGTATTGGTGCCAATGATGGTACTGCTACAGCAATACCAATTGGAGGAACAGCGCCTTTCACTTATTTATGGCCAGATGGTCAAACGACTGCCACAGCAGTTGGCTTAGGTCCCAATACTTATTTTGTACAAATAACAGATGCCAATGGTTGTTCTGATTTAACGCAAGTGAGTTTAACAGAACCTGCGCCAACGACACTTAGTCTTAACTTAATTAACAACGTTTCTTGTGCCGGTGGCAGCGATGCTTCGGCTGAAGTTGTTCCCACCTCTGGAACGCCAGCCTTTAGTTTCTTGTGGTCAGATGGCAGCACAAACGCCATCAATAGCCATCTAAATGTAGGCATGCACAGCGCTACGCTAACAGATGCCAATGGTTGTACCGCAAGTGCTTCGATTATTATCACAGAACCAAGCGCTATTTTCTTAGCAAATAGTTCTACCACTCCAATTAATTGTCATGGTGGTAATAATGGAACGGCAAGTATTAGCGTCTTGGGTGGTACTGCTCCTTATACTTATTTATGGTCCAATGGAGAAACATCTAGCACTGCATCGGGTCTAATTGCAGGCTTGTATACCGTAACAGTTACAGATGCCAGTGGTTGTACGGCTACGTTCCAAGAAATTGTAACACAACCTTCTCCACTAGGTTTGACCTTTATCAATATTATAGACATTGATTGTAATGTAAATCAATTTGGCTCTGCCACACCAATCGTTTCGGGTGGTATTGCGCCTTATTACTTTAGATGGAATTATACGGCAGCTTATAACGATAGTATTCCTACTTATTTGAATTATGGTTGGAACAACGTCTTTATTACAGATGCTAGAGGCTGTACGATTTCTGATTCTGTCTTCATCAATCATCCAAATCCAATCTTTGTAAGCGCTACTAGTAGTGATATTAGTTGCTTTGGTGCGAATGATGGAACGGCTTCTGTGACTGCTACAGGAGGTACGCCTCCTTTCACTTATACTTGGTCGAATAGTCCGAGTACCAGTAATTCAATTACAGGTATTGCTGCTAATTTCAACTTTTATGTTACCGTCGCAGACGTCAATAAATGTACGTATGTAGCCTCTTTCCTATTGTATGAACCAGATGAATTGCAAGCTTCTTTTACTCAAATTAGTAATGCCGATTGTAAGAATGGTAATAATGGTGCCTTGACGGTAGAAGCTCAAAATGGAACGGGTCCTTATACCTTTAATTGGAGCAATGGTGTACAAGCCGTAGACCCTAACAGTTCAACCATTGGTAATTTAAGTGCAGGAACTTATTCCGTTACTTTAACGGATCAGAATGGTTGTTCTACTTCCTTAAATACATTCATTACCGATCCTGCCCAATTATCAGGCACAGCGACAAATGATCAATTGGATTGTTTTGGCGATACAGATGGTCAAGTTGTGGTTTCGGCGGTAGGTGGTACCCCGCCTTATTTCTTCTCCTTGAATGGAGGTGTCGTTCAAAATTCAGGTACCTTTAGTGGTTTGAGTGGAGGCAATTATGCGGTTGAAATAACAGATGCTAGTGGTTGTCTTTTCACAACCAATGCAACTGTTTCGGTAGCCGATTCTGTGGTCTTAGTCGTTCCTGCTGATATGAGCATCAAATTTGGTGAAACGGTACAATTATTCGTTCAAATGCCGATCAATTCACCGACCAATCCAGTTGTTACTTGGACACCAAGTACAGGATTAAGTTGTGATACTTGTTATCAACTAACCGCTCAACCCTTTGAATCTACCTTGTATACGGTTTCCATTACTGGAGATGAAGGCTGTGTTAGTACGGCTGATGTTTTAGTGGAAGTAGATGAGGACAAAGGTGTTTTTGTTCCGAATGCGTTCTCTCCAAATGGAGATAAAACGAACGAGGTCTTTATGCTTTATAGCGCTGGCTCGGTGGATCGAATTGAAGAATTCATGGTCTTTGACCGATGGGGCGAATTAGTTTGTTATCATAAAGAAGGACGCCCTAATTACCCTGCTTATGGTTGGGATGGTACTTTCCGAGGCAAAGCACTCAATACAGGGGTTTTTGTCTATTATATCCGAGTGCGTTATGTGGATGGTTCTACAGGAATCTTTAAAGGCGATTTGACCTTGATTCGATAGTTCAAGCGTTTTTATAGTAAAAATTCATGGTTCTTTTGCAAATCGTGTGGAGTTTAAAACATAGGCTATTTTTTAACAGTTATGAATTGGGATATAAGTTTTAAGTAGAAAGTCGTAAGTCGTTTATTATCAAAAGAAAACATACGACTTTCTACTTAAAACTTACGA
>CALDEP010000429.1 GCA_937942475.1 uncultured Aureispira sp. | reverse complement strand
CTTTTCTTGATCGTTTAATAATACTATGATTATTTTTTTGCGAGGATTGATGTATAAATACTGTTTGTACAAACCAATTGCCATGTAATCCTCGTATGCTTTCAAGCCAATATACCAACTGTAATTGTAATTAAAACTACTCCCCTCACTAGTATCTCGACAAATAGATTTTTGATGCCATGCTTGGCTAATAATTTGCGTCCCCTCCCAATTGCCTTTGTTCAAGTATAATCTTGCAAATTTAGCATAATCTAAGGCAGTAGCACCCAAACAACAAAACGTTCGTTCTTGTCCTTTTTTATCACTGCCCCAAAGGCCTTCTTGGCACATTCCCAAAGGCTTCCAAATTTTCTGTTCTAAATATTGAGACAATAATTGCCCTGTAGCCGCTTCTACTACCATCCCCAATAGTTGTGTATTGACATTGATATAATGCTGCTTTTTTCCAGGCGCATCGGCAAATTTTATGCGTTCTATACCTTTTTGAATGTTGGTTCCATAATAAATAGTTGCATCCAAGGGCAAATCGTATTTAATCCCTGAGGTATGATTTAATAAATGCTTGATGGTTAATTGCTGCAATTCGGAACCTCCTTTTAAGTTTGGTAAATATTTCACCACTAAATCCAATTCGCTTTCGATGGCGCCTTCATCTATCGCAATTCCTACCAAAGCAGAAACAAAGGATTTTGCCATAGAATACGAAGGGTGAATCGTTTGAGCATTCATTCCTTTGCCATTATAAGTAGATAAAATCGTGTCATTTTTTATAATGACACAAGCCCGTACCTTATGGTTTTTAAGCGTCTGTTCCAATGGAACAAAAAAGGGAATATCAGAGGTCCAATCGCTTATCTTGAAACTTGTTTGGATCGCTTTTTCTTGTTTATGAAACTGAAAACAAGCCGTATCTATGGCAATTGTATGCTTGGTAAAGCGATTCAAGTCCTTGGCATCAGGCATTCCTAAGAATAGACTTTGGATTGGCAAACAAGCATTCAGGCTAATGACGAGAATAAGAATAACAAGAACAACATAAATTCGGTGCATAAAAATAGATTTAGCCTCTAAAATAGATCATTTACGATACAAAAAAAAGCCATTCCCAATAATATTGAGAATGGCTAATTTTTATTTGTTAAAGCTTTTCAAGCTTCTTGTTCAGCGTTTGTTTTAGCGCTTCACTACTTATCCTCTTTGTCCAATTTCCCCACTTTTCCTGTCTTAGTGGCTTTCTCCACGTTGTTTTTGGTACCATCTACTTTTGTACCCTTTCCAAGCTTGCCACTCTTAAGAGAACCATCCTTACCAGTACCACCATCATTTTCAGCTCCAGAACCTGTGTTATTGGCTCCACCACCTTGTTGGCTAGTATTTCCTGTTCCGCCTCCAGTAGGATCAGCTGAGGTATAAACAACAACGGTAGATTTTGTATCTTGTCCTGCGCCATTGGTTCCTTTGATTACAAAGGTATTGCTCCCTGTATCCAAAGGTACATTCATGGCTACAAAAGCAGTTCCTGAGAACGTAAAGTTTGCGTTTGCCACACCATTAACTGTGAAATTTACGTTGTTCTTACCCGATACATTTAAGATCGTTGCTGTAACATTCACTTTATTAACTGCGGTACCAAATGGATTCTTATTTGGAGAAGTAATCACTACCGTTGGTGCTTTTTGTGGTAATTTATAAACCACCACGCTAGATTTCGTATCCTGTCCTGCGCTATTTTTACCTGTAATTACAAGCGTATTATTACCTACAATCAAAGGCAGATTCACCATTACGAAGTTTGTTCCACTAAATGCAAATGAAGTATTAATCTGTCCATTTACCGTAAACGTAACGTCATTCTTACTAGCAACATTCAAAATCGTTGCTTTAATTGTTGTATTATTTTGTAAGGTTGTAAATGGATTTCCTGCTGGTGATGTAATCGTCACGATTGGTTTTGGAGTTGGTTGTGAATAGATCACAACAGTAGATTTACTGTCTTGTCCTGCTCCATTTCTACCTGTAACTACAAAGGTATTGTTCCCTTGATTTAAAGATACATTACTGGCTACAAAATCAGTTCCTGAGAAACTAAAGTTCGTATTCATTTGTCCATTCACCGTAAAGGTGACATCATTTTTAGTCGCAACATTCAAAATCGTTGCTTTAATAGTAACCTTGTTGGTTGCTGTATTAAATGGATTTTTGTTTGGCGATGTAATGACTACCGTTGGTTTTTTCTGTGGTAATTTGTAAATCACAACCGTCGATTTACTGTCTCGTCCTGCACTGTTACGACCTGTAATGCTAAAGGTATTATTACCTACAAGCAAGGCGACATTGTTTGCTGTGAAGCTTGTTCCAGAAAAACTAAAGTTGGTATTCGTTTGTCCATTTACCGTAAAGGTAACGTCATTCTTACTAGCAACATTCAAAATCGTCGCTTTGATGTTCGTTGTGTTCGTTAAAACTGTGAACGAACTTTGTGCTGGCGTTGTAATCGTTACAATTGGCTTCGGAATTGGCGGAGCATAAATCACAACAGTTGATTTACTGTCTTGCCCTGCTCCATTTCTTCCTGTGACTACAAACGTATTATTCCCTTGGTTTAAGGATACATTCGTCGCTACAAAAGAAGTTCCTGAGAACGTAAAGTTCGTATTTACTTGCCCATTTACTGTAAACGTAACGTCATTTTTAGTCGCAACATTCAGAATCGTCGCTCCAATGCTAACCGTATTCGTTTGTCTGTTAAATGGATTTTGATTCGGCGATGTAATAACTACCGTTGGTTTTTTCTGTGGTAATTTGTAGATCACGACCGTCGATTTAGTATCTTGTCCTGCACTGTTACGACCTGTAATAGTAAAGGTATTACTACCTACAAGCAAGGCGACATTGTTTGCCGTGAAGCTTGTTCCAGAAAAACTAAAGTTGGTATTTGTTTGTCCATTTACCGTAAACGTAACGTCATTCTTAGTCGCAACATTCAGAATCGTCGCTTTGATGTTCGTTGTGTTGGTTAAAACCGTGAACGAGCTTTGTGCTGGCGTTGTAATCGTTACAATTGGTTTTGGCGTTGGCGCAGCATAAATAACAACTGTTGTTTTTGTATCCTGTCCTACTCTATTTTGTCCTTTGATGGTAAAGGTGTTTTGTCCATTGATCAAAGGAACATTTACTGCTGTAAAAGCCGTTCCAGAGAAGGTAAATCCTGTGTTAACTCGTCCATTTACCGTAAAGGTCACATTGTTTTTCTCTCCAACATTCAAAATAGTAGCATTAATCGTTACCTTATTGACTTGCGTATTAAATGGGTTTTGATTTGGTGCTATGATCGTAACAATCGGTGCTGGTTCAGGAACACTCTTAATCACAATAGTAGATTTAGAATCTTGCCCAACTGCATTGCGCCCTGTTACTACAAATGTATTACTGCCTCTATTTAAAACAATGTTATTAGCCGTTAAGACATTATTACTAAAGCTAAAGTTAGTTGTAGTTTGACCATTAATAGAAAACGTCACATCTCCTTTAGCACTCACATTACTTATGGTCGCTGAAATATTTGTATTCGCAGTTTGCGTGGTCAAAGGATTCCTGTTTGGAACCGTAAAGGTAACCACTGGTGGCGACATTGGACGATACACGACTACTGTTGAAGCACTTGCTTGTCCAGAAGTATTACGTCCTGTAATTACAAAGGTATTGTTTCCTTGATTCAAGTTCACATTATTCGCTACAAAGCTCGTTCCTGAGAAACTAAAGCTTGTATTGACTTGACCATTTACTGTAAAGGTCACATTATTCTTTCCTGTTACATTTTGAATCGTAGCATTGATATTTATAGGGCTACTTTGTGTTGTAAATGGATTTTGACCTGGTGAAGTAATGACTACTGATGGCTCTGAAACAGGTACACTATACACCACTACAGTTGAAGCACTTGCTTGTCCAGCAGCATTACGTCCTGTAATTACAAAAGTATTGTTTCCTTGATTCAAGTTCACATTATTCGCTACAAAGCTCGTTCCTGAGAAACTAAAGTTTGTATTTACTTGACCATTTACCGTAAAGGTCACATTGTTCTTTCCTGTTACATTCTGAATCGTAGCACCGATGTTTACTTGACCACTTTGTGTTGCAAATGGATTTTGATTCGGTGAAGTAATAACCACTGAAGGCTCTAAAACAGGTGCTTGATAAATAATAACCGTTGTTTTTGAATCTTGCCCTGTATTATTTCTTCCTGTAATAACAACGGTATTATTACCACTCTGAAGTGCTACGTTGTTCATTACAAAACTAGTTCCTGAGAACGTAAAGTCATTTGACACTCGACCATTAAAGGTAAAGGTCACATTATTTCTATTGGCAACATGTTGTATCGTTGCATTGATGTTTACTCGATTACTTGCTGTTGTGAAAGGGTTTGAATTTGGTACTGTAATCGTTACAATTGGACGAGGCAATTGAATCACTGGCTCATAAATGATGACCGTTGTTTTGCTATCTTGTCCGACTGCATTACGTCCTGTAATAACAATACTATTAGCGCCTGTTGTTAAATTTAGGTTGGCTAAAGTAAAGCTTGTTCCTGAAAAATTAAAGCTTGTATTCACTTGACCATTTACGGTACAAGTCACATTATTTCTTCCTGTTACATGATCAATGGTAGCAGAAATCGTTTCTTTAGCGGCTTGTGTTGTATAAGGGTTTTGACCTGGAGCAACAATATTTACTACTGGTGCAGGCGGCAAAGCCTTTTCATAAACAATAAGCGTATTTTTACTGTCTTGTCCAGCATTGTTACGTCCTGTGATAACAATCGTATTGTTTCCACTAGATAAGTTCAAGTTATTTAGAACAAAACTAGTTCCTGAAAAAGAGAAACTTGTATTTGTACGTCCATTCACGATACAAGTTACATTGTTACGTCCAGCGACATTTAGAATCGTTGCACGAACGGTTTCTGTTGTTTGCTGTGTAACATAAGGGTTGTTACTCGGCTGTGTAATCGTCACAATTGGTGCAGGTTCTACTACTGCTGGACGATAAATAATAACAACACTTTTACTGTCTTGTCCATCTTGATTTCGACCTGTAATACTGATTGTATTATTCCCTGCTACCAAATTAACTGTGGAAGAAAAACTCGTTCCTCCAAAAGAAAATTGGCTACTAGTACGACCATTAATCGTATAGGTTACATTGCTAGCAGCGGTCACATTTAGAATCGTTGCATTGACTGTTGCTGTAGCGTTTGCTGTTGTATAAGGGTTTCTATTTGGATTGGTAATCGTTACAAGGGGTGGATTTTTCACCACTACAGGGCGATAAATCACTACTGTAGAAGCAACATCTTGTCCGCTTGTATTACGTCCTGTTACTGTAAAAGTATTACTCCCTTGATTTAAGTTAATATTACTAGCTGCCAAAGTAGTTCCTGAGAAAGAAAAATTCGTGTAATTCTGACCATTCACGGTGAAGGTGACATTACTTTTTCCTACTACATTCAATATCGTTGCATTAAAATTAATGCTAGATACATCTACGGTATAAGGATTTCTATTTGGATTGGTAATGTTAACGATTGGTAGTGGTTCTTCTTTCTGATAATTGATAACAACTGTTTTACTATCACTGCCATCCACATTCGTTCCTTGTATCGTAATTGTATTTTGTCCCTGAACTAAAGGAACATTACTAGCAGAAAAGTTCGTTCCAGAAAAATTAAAGCTATAGCCTGTCTTTCCATTCACAGAAAACACCACATTGTTACGTCCTATAACATGCAAAATTTGTGCATTAATCGACACATTTGCAGTCAAAACAGTACTTGGACTTTTTGCTGGATTTGTAATCCTTACAACTGGTGGATTTTTGGAATTTGTATTCGTGTTGGTGTTCGTATTAGTATTGGTGTTCGTATTCGTGTTGGTATTGGTATTCGTGTTATTGTTATTGTTATTGTTATTGTTAGGTTCATACATAACCGCAATAGCCTGTCCGATCGTACCACAAGAATTTTTAGCACGAAGAACAATTGTATTTTTACCTACATTCAATCTCAAATTGTGTCTAAATTCTCCTGTTCCTGCATCATACGTGTAGCCACTTGTCGTTCGTCCATTTACCGTGTAGGTAATTTGGCTTTGGTTGACATTACGAACCATTGCAGCTATAAAAACACTAGATTCACTTGTTGTATAGGTTTGTCCATTAGCAACAGGCAACTGAAATTGCACATCAGGACAAGCCTGTTTGTCTGTTTTGCTTCCATAAACTCTCCAATGCAACATCAATGAAGTATAGTGATGAACGGCGCTATTAATCGCCCCGCCATTGTTGATTTTTACGCCTTCAAAATCATCCTGTAAGGTAAAAGTTGTTCGATGACCGATTCCCAAAGCAAAATGTGGCGTAAACCAGTAGCCTAATTCTATTCCAACACTAGGTGTAAAGGTTAGACGAAATAGATTTTCACCAAATTCATCCGTTGCACCATTGGTCTCATAAGTATCGTCTTGCAAAGCGATTATGTCGCGGCAGATATCTTCATCTGATTGCGTGTAGTCAATACTTTCATAATCATAATCATTGAGAAGCGCATCTTTTTGATTGAACTTTGTTCCATAAATCCCCATCCCTGCTCCAGCATAAACGGAAAGCCAGACATTGTGATCTCGACGCAATTTTTCAAAGTTTAGGCGCAACTCTAAGGACAAATCATGCAGTACTGTCCGATGATTGTGTGCAAATGGTTTGGTGGTTCGATAGCTGAATTGAGTCGTATCTGATAAAGTTGTATTCCCAAACACATTGTCACTATGGTTTTGCCCAAATGTGTAGGTATTCAAATAACGAAAACGAGCATCTGCTGAGAAAAAGCCATTTTTAGGATTGTAAAAACTGTGCCCGATGTAAAAACCCCAACCTGCTCCCGCCTGGGCTTTGATGTCACTGTCTAGCCAAGCTCCTCCAGCATTCAGTCCGAAAATCCAATAGCCTTTGCCATTGCCCATTCGTCCTTCACCACCTTGGGCGCTACTTTGCGTAGCTCCAAATAGGCTCAGTCCTAATATTAGACATAAGTAAAATAATGATTTCATAATGTAATTTTTATAAAAAAGATAGATTTATATTGAGATTTATAGGCGGTTAATTCGCATCCACAAATTACACCTGCCTACTTGCTTTTTGAATTAAAGTCCTTTAGGTATGAGAATAAAAAAGGGTCTAGGTGTTCTTATAAGAACAAGATAAGATTCTAAATGTTTTAAGCTTTCCTTAACGTTATTTTATTTCAAAAAAGCAATAAAATGCACTCCCAACAAAAAATGATGGATTCAAAGATATTAATCTTAAATGAATAGGATTAATAATTCTAGAAAAAAAGGAAAGGAAATAGAACCAAATTTTGTTATTTAATGACCGTGCCCCAAATTTTGTAGGCTCATTACACAGGCATTATTTGAAAAACAATTGTACAAATAATGATAATTCTGAGGATCACAGGTATTTGGATACGCACGTTGAGCAATCATTAGCTTTGTGCTTTCATTCGTAAACAAGCTCAAAATATCATAAATTTGATGCGTCGTCAACCAGTTGTGCTCTACATAATCTAAAGCCATACCCATTCGAGCAGCAGAATTGCATTGATGCGTTAATCCATGCAACCATCCTGAAAAAGCGGTTATATACACAGGAACGTGCACATAGTGGTTGCTTGTACAGCCAAAAGTACAATTATGTCCATGCGAACAAGCATGCTGGTTGTGTCCTTGATTGTGATTGTGGTTATGGTTATTTCCTTGGTTGTGATTATGTCCTTGGTTGTTATTGTGGTTATGGTTATGTCCTTGATTGTGGTTATGTCCTTGGTTGTTGTTGTTATTATGATGGTGAGAACCATTATGTGTAGGCTGATTTCCTACATTACCATTTGGACGCAGTCCTGTTCCTTGATTGTTGCCTCTATTCAAGTTCAACATGGACCCATTTTGGGCTTGACCTCCTGTATTTTGATTATAATAACCGTTATTGTTATTATTATTATTATTGGAATGCCCTCCTCCACGCTGTGCTAACAGTCCCAATGTAGCCCATAAGATAAAAACGAGTGTAAACGTAACTTTTTCCATAGTATTGTGTGTTTTGATGTTTTATATCTACTATATATTGAAAAAGCGTGCCAAACTTCGAGTCTGGGGAACTATTTCTATAAAAAAATGGTTTACCGAAATTCGTCGTTTAAATCGACTATCCCCCAAACAAAAAAGAACCACCCAAGGGCAGTTCTTCTAGTAAAAGGGGACTCTAAATTATTTGTCTAATAATATGTGGTAAGTAAGTAGTTGGGCAAAATAATTAACATTAAATAGTCCATCTACTTAAGTAGTTAGTCTTAATTAATCGACACATTTTTGAAAGGCTATTTTTTCGCCATCCTTCATTATTTTTCTTAGCAATAGCGGTGCTATTCCTAAGAAAAATGCTTCGTTTGACAAAAAAATATCTACTCCCAAAAATG
>CALDEP010000428.1 GCA_937942475.1 uncultured Aureispira sp. | reverse complement strand
TTTTGCACCATTATCAACAGCATAAATAATTGCATTAGCAACATCTTTATCACGCTCATCACCATCTGGGACAGCACGAACAGCCATTAATCTTACATTATCAGCAACTCCTTTGTTTCCTAAATTATTGGTACGAACAGCTCCAACAATACCAGCAACGTGTGTACCATGTCTTGCATCAGGTCCTGTTACATCATTATTTCCGTAGATTTTTTCTTTAGAATTCATGTAATCATCTCCTACAATATCTCTAGGATTAAATTCTTCGTTATAACCATGATCCAAAGCATCAGAATAATAACTCAAGGCACCTTCTAATTGCTTAATCACTAAGTCAGCAGGAACCGTATCTTGTGGTGTTTCCAATCGACCACCAAAAACAGCTTCAAACATTTGTTTAGCCATCGTGATCTTTTCTCCTTTCCCTTCAATTGCTCTAACATTTTCAGCCGTCATTGGTTTATCACCCAAAGCTTCGACCAAAGAAGTCATCACACCATAAATTGTTGCTGTTTCTTGCTTGCTTGTTTGCATGCCAGTCACCTTTGCATCATAAACCTCTCTAACCGCTTTATAACGCGCCTCTTCTTTCTTATTACGTTTTTTGTTCTTTAGGTAAGAATAAACACGAGTTACTTCGTAGCTATCTTTGTTTATATTTTTACCGTCTTTTCCACCAATAAAATTCCAACCATATACATCATCAATGTAACCGTTCTTGTCATCATCAATGCCATTACCAGCAATTTCATCTTCATTGATCCACATAACATCTTTCAGATCTTCATGCTCTTCATCAACACCTGAATCAATAATTGCGACAACTATTGTGGTAGATTTTTTTCCTTTTAATAATTCTTCGTAGGCCTTTTCAGAACTAACTCCTTGAACATTATCATTTGCTTTGTCCAAGTTATACCAGTTTTCTGGTGCTTGTGCATTTACAAAAAAAGCTTGTGCAACAAAGCAAGCAGGAAATATTAGATTTCTTAATTTCATACTATTGTTAAATTGTTAAGTAATTTTATATTCTATAATTTCATGCTAAGTACCTTTTGTACCGCAATAAATTCAATTTGATAAATCCCTTTTCAGGGGATTTCAACTAGCTAAAATCAATAGCAATGCCGATTTTAACAAAAAAATATCTTTTAACAAGATTTTAAAATTCAATCAAAAAAATGTTAAAACTTGGTACACTTACGCTATAAATACTAGCTAATTACCATCTAATTAAGGCACTAGCCCAAGTGAAACCACTACCAAAAGCCGCCAAACAAACTAAATCACCGTCTTTTACCAAGCCTTTTTCCCATGCCTCACACAAGGCAATTGGAATAGAAGCAGCAGTTGTATTCCCATATTTTTGAATATTATTATACACCTTATCATCTGGCAATTGCAATGTTTTTTGAACAAACTGCGCAATTCTTAAATTTGCTTGATGTGGCACCAACAAATCAATATCAGATACCGCCAAACCTGTTGCTTCCAATGCTTCTCCAATTACTTCTGGGAAACGTCGAACGGCATGTTTGAAGACAAATTGTCCATCCATATTAGGATAATGATCTCCTGTTTCTACCATTTTAGGCGTAATCATCAAAGAAGCATAAGGATTTTCCTCTACTGTTGGGAACACCTCTTTGTCCCCTGTAAATACACCAGAATGTGATCCTGGATTTTTGAAGGCAAGTTTTTCAGCATAACGACCATCTGCATGCAAATGAGTAGTCAAGATTCCTTTGCCTTCTTCTGTAGTTGGCTGCAAAATAGCTGCTCCAGCACCATCTCCAAAAATAACCGTCACATCACGACCTCTTGTACTGAAATCAATTCCAGCAGAATGCACTTCTGAACCAATCAATAGAATATTTTTGTACGTTCCTGTACGAATATACTGATCGGCAACAGACAAGCCATAGATAAAACCAGAGCATTGATTACGCACATCCAAACACCCACAATGTCCCAAACCTAACTCACGTTGTACCAAAACACCGCCACCTGGAAAATAATAATCAGGACTTAAGGTTGCAAATACTACAAAATCAATATCCTCAGGTTTCACACCTGCACGATCCATCGCAATTCTAGCTGCCTCTGCTCCCATTGTCGCAGGAGTATCTTTAAAACGGGTTATGTAACGACGTTCTTCTATTCCTGTTCTAGCACGAATCCATTCATCATTCGTGTCCATTACTTTTGATAAATCATCGTTAGTAACGATATTTTCAGGTACAAAAAACCCTAAACCTTTAATTTTTGTTCTAATCTGTGTCATATATAACCTTTTACTAGTTTTATTAAGCATTCGTTCTACAAGCACTCAATCCTAATTGTTTGGGGAGAATTGAAAGCAAGAACGAACTAAGGAGTTATTAAAAGTGCCGTAAAATAAGTTTTTTTTTGAAAAAAAAGTTTTTTTTTTGATATTTGTCCCCTATTATCAGACGTATCCCGCTCTATTTTTTAATTTTGACTATTCTCTTATCTTTCACAAGCCTAAATTTCTACAAATGTTCTTAAATATAAACTATCTATTCGTACTCATCTTATGCTTAACAGCATTGAATCATACCCATGCACAAAAACAGAGAACAGATTTAGATCAAATGGATCTTTCAGGACAAATACAAACCGCTTCACGTGTAGAATATAGTGTTAATGATGCTGGTGAATTTGTACAAGAGGCTTCTTATACTGTAGATTTTAATAAACAAGGAAATACCCTTAATATAAAGCATTACGATAGAGAGCTTCGTTTAGATTCTAAAACAATATTTGAATACGATCAGGAAGGACGTTTAATAAGGTCAAAAAAATATGCCATATATGCCTCATTAGATAGCATACTAAGAAGTAAAGATACGTTAATCTATCATTCTGAAGAAAAAGAGATTGTCTTAGATCATTATACTGCTAGAGGAGTATTGAAGGGCAAAACCATTATGAAGAAAGGACTCGTCGAAATAAGGGGCTATGATCCAGACGGAACGGTTATGACAACAAAAATCCAAACCTTGAATAAAAAAGGAAAGCGAGTTTGTGAAGCAAATTATATTAAAGATCAAGTCTTTAGGAGTAAAATGACTTGGAAATATTCTAAGAAAAAAGTGCTGATCAAACGATATAAAAAAGATGGTAGCTTAGCCAATTCTTCTATCCAAATATTAGATGCTAATGGTAACGTTATCTCATGGAGTTTTCCTGCGTTGAAAAAGGAGACCAAATATGAATATAAATATGACGACCAAAAGAATTGGACTCAAAAAATTACCTACCGAAAAGGTAAAGTCGCTGCAAAAGTGGAGCAAGTTATAAGTTATTATTAGAAGGAAAGTACCTAAGTTCTACTAAAAAGAATCAATCATCTAATAGATCGGAATTTATATTGGGGGGTTTACTAAGTTGTTTCATTTTATAATTTGTATTCATCCCCCCTAAAAATATAGAAAAACAAATCAAAACTAAAACAAAAATCCCTCCTTGAATATTCATACTATCTCCACGACCACTGAAAAATGAACTCATATACACTAAAAAAAACTCAACAAGAACTACAAGTAACCAAAATAGAAAATGCTTGATAAACATTTGGAGACCATTGGTCACGTGAGGAATTTTAATTAAGGCAAAAAACCATGGCAATAAGAGGAGTACTAAAAAAGGGAAAATAATAAAATTAAAATACATAGAAACTTATTTTACAGGAGAGAAGGATGGACATAAAACTTTGTTGTGTGGAGTTTTCTTAACACCCATTTTTAACGGAAATAGTATCTCAATTTTGCTTAATTGTGTGCCATTCCTCACCATCAAATAATGCAATGTCAGATAGACCTACAGACCAAAGTCCACTTGGGCCTACAAATAGGTTCCTTGTTGTTCGCATATCAGGACCGAGTTGTTTAAACACTGTAAGTTCTTCATTTTTAAACCTTAATATCCCTCTTGCAGTCGCAAAATAAACAGAATCTCCAAAAGATTGAACAGACCAAATATCTGCATTTAATCCTTTACTGTCAATGATTTCCCACTTATTGTTACGCCCTCTTAATATCGTGCCAAGCTGTCCCGCAATGTATACCTGTTCATTATGTACATCTCCATCGTTTAATATGCACTTTGTAGGCGAAGACATTTTTTTCCATTCTCCTGAACTGTTTGTCCAAATGGCGCCCTTCCAACCAAAGGTGTATAATTCTTGTGCACTGAAACCTGTTGCATTTTCAAAGCTTTTAGGTGCAGGTTCATCACGCATAGCATCTGTGCCAATTTCATTCCATTTATTATTTTCAAATCTAAAAATATAGTTATTAGTACCTCCGGCATAAATTGTTCCGTCAATGAGTTTAGCAAATCTAAATATTGAATTTACCTCATTATACTCTTTCAATATACTATTACGAATATGGTCACCATTAAGTTGTAATTCTAAAAATTCACCTTCTGGGTCAAGTGAAACAAAACCATCGCCAGTATTACTTGCGCATATACCTACAGAAATCATGGGGGCATGACCTAAACTTAAAATATCACCTTCATAAGTAAAACCTCTATAAAGCGAATGTGGAATTTCTTTAGTGTCCCATTCAGCATTTTGACAGCAGATAATTACTGTTCTGTCAGATACTTCTGCACCTGATAGATAAATTAAGTTATTTTTATCCATTTTATTATTTTTATCAAGACTATGATTTTTATTGTATTACATACAACGTCGGTGTCTAAACCACCCACTCCTTAGAACTCCGATAAACGGTTCCTTTGAAGATAGCGACCGTTTCTTGGGCTTGACTTTTAATCAAAATCCGATACACGCCTATTTTATGATTTAGGCTTTCTTCAAAAGCAGTTGCCGTCAATACATCGCCTGTTTTGACCGCTTGAGTATGCGAAATCGACGTTTCGACAGAAACACTATGACGACCATAACTATTCGCAGCAAAAGCTAAAGCACTGTCTGCCAAAGAATAAGTAATTCCGCCATGAGCAATCCCAAAACCATTCGTCATTTCTTCCCGAACCCTCATTTTCAAAACCGCCTTTCCTGCATCCAAATCTACAATTTCGATTCCTAGCCATTGGCTAAAAGCATCTTTATCATACATCTGCTGCTTGGCTATTTTATACGCCTTTTCTTTTGAATCCATCTTAGCAGTTTAAGCCTATTTCAGTCATAAATTTTAAGTAGAAAGTCGTAAGTTTTCTTTTGATAATAAACGGCTTTCTACTTAATACATTGTAACATAAATTTTCAACATTTATTAAGCGAGCCTTTTTGCGAACTTCTTCGTCCTGTCCTCGTTCTGATAGCTAAGGCTATCAAACTGCGGGAGTCCTCGAATTTCATCAAAAATCCTCTGTAATAAAAGTCAAAACTTATGTTACACTGTATTTAATACTGAACGAAAAAAAATCTTGCGTAACATCAGTTATTAATATTCTTTGAACAACAAATTTATTTCAATAGTCCACCTCTAGGTCGTTAGAGCACGCATGAAAACGGTATCAAATAGATATATAGTTTTAATATTTCCGCTTTTTTTCTTTAATAATTAAGGAAAGGGAATTTTATTAAAAAACGAACGGACTGCTTATTTACAACAACACAAGTGATTATAATGAATAAATGGGGGGCTATAGGAACAATACTACTAAGCATAACAATGTTTGCTGCTTGTACGAATACAGTGACAACAAATACGGAAGATCCGATAGGTATTAATAAGAATCTATCCCAAAAAGATTCCCTACCTCGTCAAATTATCGTTGGAGCCGATACCGTACACTATACGATTCAGTTGACCTACGAATTAGATGAAAAAGACCAGGATTATACCCAAAACGATATTACAAAAATCCTCTTCGCTTTTCCTGAAATTGATTCCTTTTCGGAAACTAGGATTAAAGATTCTATCAATATAATTATTCAGAACTTACTTCTGGGAGATGTTGTAGGCGAATTGCGCTATGAAAGTGTGGAGTCACGCATATTAGAGTTTATGACAGATTATAAAGAGAATAAGAAAGAAATGTTAGAATTTCAACTTCCTTCTGGCAATTGGGTATTTGAAATGAAAATAGATGTTTTGCTGAATCGTCCCTCTTTGTTATCCCTTAGAGTTAGTCAATTAGAATTTACAGGAGGAGCACATGCCAATTCTTGGACGAATTACCTAACCATTGATTTAGAAACAGGAAAAGTTCTCCGCTTAGAAGAACTTTTTATAGATAACTTTGAGGAACAGCTTTTAACGATCTCTGAAGCTGCCTTTAGGCGAACGGTAAATTTAGATGCAGACACCAGTTTAGTCGAAACGCATTATGAATTTGCTACAGGAGCGTTTATGTTGCCTCCCAACTTTTCAGTTGGAGCAAAAGGGCTGCATTTTTATTATAATCCTTATGATTTAGGACCTTTTGCCTTGGGTGTCATCTCCTTTGACATTCCTTATCGAGAAATTTTATCTATTATTGATACCACTGTTTTGCTATTGGAGCCTTTTGAAGAGGAGACTTAGGTGTATTGATATGCTGAATTAAGACCAAAAGCGAATAAATTGTTTAGAAGAACAGGCTTGCAAAGGACATCGCCTTAACACCATTTATCTAAAAAACATCTGAACAATAAAAAACTCTTCCCAAAGATTAAATGGAAAGAGTTCTAACTAAAAACTTAGTTGTTGTGTGCAAAAAAATAGATTCAATAGGATGTTACTTAAAAACAGTCGCTTCCTTTTGAGGAGTTGCAGCCGCTTCCTTTTCAATTATTCCCGTAATATTCAAACGAATCGTAGGATTTTTAGGATCATTGCTAGTAATCGTAACATACTTGGTGAAGTTTCCTAGACGTTTGGTGTCATACTTAACCTTAATTTGAGCTTTTTCGCCTGGTAGAATAGGCTCTTTTGGCCAAGTGGGGATGGTGCAGCCACAACTTTTTTGGGCATTGCTAATCACTAATGGGACGTTTCCTGTGTTGGTGAAAGAAAAGTGTCGTTCGCCATTGGCTCCTTGTTGAATGGTGCCATAGTCGATTTTTTGTGTTTCAAACGTGATTTCTTGAGCATAGAGCTTACTCGTCATGAAAAGGCAGAATAGAACGACTGTGCTGCTGATAAATAGTTTCATAATTAGAATTGTTTAATAAACTAAGTTGGTAGTTTTAAAACTAAAAGATTAGTTATAAATAGTAAAAAAATATCCCACTTCAATTTTGAAGTGGGACTATAATCTATATTTTGTTATTATCCTTGTGGAGCTAAAGCTGGCTTAGCTGGAGCAGGAGCATTTGCAGGAGCATCAACAGTACCCATAATTTTCAAACGAGTAGTTGTATTAGCTTGAGCATTTGTTGTTAACGTTACATACTTAGTAAAAGCACCTGTACGTTTAGTATCGTATTTTACTTTGATGAATTCACTTTCACCTGGCATAATTGGCTCTTTTGGGTAAGAAGGAACAGTACATCCACAACTTCCTTTTGCAGCAGAGATCACCAATGGACCAGATCCTGTGTTTGTAAATTTGAAGTAACGGTAACCTGTAGAAGCATTTTTGATGTTTCCATAGTTCCATTCTGTTGCTGTAGCACCTGGTTGGTTCATTGCAGCACCTGCTCTTTCATCTGCAGAAGAAGCTTTTGCATAATCACCATCTTGGTATTGAACGAAACTAATTTCTTGAGCAGAAACAAAAGAAATAGCTACAAATAGAACAGCAAATAGAGAGAATATCTTTTTCATTTTAATGTTAATTTTTATGTTGATAAGAATTGGTGTAACGTTTATTATTAATACGAATATAAAAGGAAAGAATTGAAAATCCAAGTACTTTAATAGTATCTTAACTAATTCATTAGTTAAAGTAATGTTTTTAGGATTTTTAAGACTTAAGAATGTTTATAATTAGTTAAACATATTTTTTTCCTTGGCAGGAGTAGGAGCTGCTTCAGCTTCAACGGTACCTGTAATTTTCAAACGAGTAGTCGTGTTAGAAGTTGAATTAGTGGTTAAAGTAACATATTTAGTAAATGCACCAACACGTTTGGTATCGTATTTTACTTTGATGTAACCTGATTCACCTGGCATAATTGGTTCTTTAGGAAAAGAAGGAACCGTACAACCACAACTTCCTTTTGCTGCCGAAATGACTAAAGGAGCCGTTCCTGTGTTGGCAAATTTAAAAAATCGAACACCCGTTGATGCTTTTTCAATTTTTCCATAATCCCAATCTGTAACCGTTCCTGCCTGTGCTAGTTTAGCACCTTGTTGCTCATCAGCCGTTTTTAAGTCTTTTGCATCTGCTTTTTCTTTATTATATAAACCAAATTCGATGGTTTGAGCAGCAGCAGTAGAGGCAAATATTACTAGGATAGCGAATAGATTAATAAGCTTTCTCATATCAGATAATTTATTTTATTAGTTTAATTTTACTACTAAAAGCAGTGTTACAAGTGAAAATGATATAAATTATAGGCTATAACTCTATTTTGTGATAAGCCTCAGAAGATTAATTTATTAGTAAAGGTATAAAATTCTGAACTAAATCCCAGTTAATTAATAGTATTTTAACTAAATCTTTAGTTTCGCTGTAACTTCTATACTTCCTATATTCAACAGCTATGCCAAAAAAAGCCTGCTTGGCAATTTTTTTTGATTTATTTTTAGAATACCTTCTATAGGTCCAACTTTTTGTTATATTTTTGCACCCGTATTGAGAAGTTAATAACAAATCCTTTTTTAATATTGTTGCACACAGGGAATAAGATATTTCTATAACCTAATGGGTTAATCTATATAAAGTTTTTTAACAAGAGTTCGATATTTTGATATCTAGAGACTGAAGTTATTATAACAAAAACGAAAAAAGTATGAGTCAAGCGAAAACAAAAAATAGTTCTCCTAAGTATACCAAGAAGTTTCAGAAAGAAGCTTTAGAAGATTTCAGAACTGTATGCGTCAGCCGAGAGGTAAGTGTGTTGGGGCGAAAAGAGGTTTTGACAGGAAAAGCTAAGTTTGGCATCTTTGGAGCAGGAAAAGAAGTTGCACAAGTAGCAATGGCAAGAGTGTTCAAAAATGGAGATTTTCGTTCAGGTTATTATAGAGGACAAACCTTTATGTTGGCTGCTGGTTTGGCAACAGTTGAAAATTTATACGCTCAATTGTATGCACATGCAGATCCAAAGCACGAACCTTTTTCTGCAGGACGTCAAATGAATTCTCATTTTGCAACGCCTCTAGTAGATGAGGATGGAGAATGGTTGGATCATACGGCTACCAAAAATGTAAGTGCAGATATTTCACCAACTGGGGGACAAATGGCACGAGCTTTAGGATTAGCACTAGCGTCCAAAAAATATAAAAACTCCCCTGAATTATCAACTGGAACCAACTTTTCTAAAGAAGGAAATGAAGTCTCTTTTTGTTGTATTGGAGATGCCAGTACTTCGGAAGGCGTTTTTTGGGAAACTATGAATGCGGCTGGTGTAATGCAAGTTCCTTTGGCTGTTTTTGTTTGGGATGACGGATATGGTATTTCTGTTCCCAAAGAATATCAGACGACCAAAGGAAGTATTTCCGAAGCTTTAGCAGGTTTTCAACCTAAGAAAAAAGGAGAAAAAGGCGTTGATATTTATAAAACAAAAGGCTGGAATTACGCAGAAATGCGTGCTGTCTTTGAGGAAGGAGTGGAGAAAACAAGAGGCAATCACACGCCTTGTTTATTCCATGTAGAAGAAGTCACACAGCCACAAGGGCATTCGACTTCTGGTTCACACGAGCGTTATAAAGATGCAGAACGTCTGAAATTTGAAAAAGAACAAGATGGCGTCGTTCAAATGAAACAATGGCTGATTGATGAAGGCATTGCAACATTGGAAGAACTCGATGCATTAAGAAAAGAAGTTAAAAAAGAAGTGCGTGCGTCTATCAAAGCTGCTTGGAGTGCTTTTAATGCTTCTATTCAGTTTAACTTAAATAAAGCACAAGACCTATTAGGGCAAGTGGCTAATGAAAGTGCGCAAGGAGAAGCGGTTGCTGCCCTAAAAGAGCAATTAGCAAAAAGCTTAGATCCAACCCACAAAGATGTCGTCAAAACGGTTCGTCAAGTCTTGTATTTGATCAAAAACGAACAAGGAACTGCCATACAAGCATTAGCAACTTGGGCAAATGAGTTGGTGGCTGAGAACACAAATTTATACACCTCTAATTTATACAGCGAGTCAAAATATGCGGCTCTAAATGTTTCAGAAGTGCCTGCCCAATATAGTGCAGATGCGCCTATGAAAAATGGTTTTGAAATTTTAACGGCTTGTTTTGATTATCACTTAACCAATAATCCTACCTTATTTGCTTTTGGAGAGGATGTTGGAAATATTGGTGACGTGAACCAAGGTTTTGCAGGAATGCAAGCAAAACATGGGGAAGCTCGTGTTTTTGATACTGGAATTCGTGAATGGACCATTATGGGACAAGCGATTGGAATGTCTATGCGAGGTTTGAGACCGATTGCAGAGATTCAATACCTAGATTATTTAATCTATAGCCTTTCCGCTTTGTCTGATGATTTGGCAACGATGCGTTATCGTTCAAATGCCATTCAAAAAGCACCCGCTATTATTCGTACAAGAGGGCATCGCCTAGAAGGCATTTGGCATTCAGGTTCTCCAATTGGCTTGTTATTAAACAGCCTAAAAGGAATTTGCCTTTTGGTGCCTAGAAATATGACACAGGCAGCTGGTTTTTATAATACCATGTTGCAGTCAGACGATCCTGCTTTAATCATTGAATGTTTGAACGGCTATCGTCTAAAAGAGCAATTGCCAGATAACGTACACGAGTTTACCGTTCCTGTTGGCGTACCAGAAATACTACAAACAGGTACCGATGTTACTTTGGTTACGTATGGTTCTTCTGTGCGAATTGCAGAAGCTGCTATTGAGAAATTAGCAGGAGAAGGTATTTCTGTAGAATTGATTGATGTACAGTCTCTAATGCCTTTTGATGTGAATCATCTTATCGTGGATTCTTTGAAGAAGACCAATCGTTTGGTTTTGTTTGACGAAGACTTTGCAGGTGGCGCAACCGCATTCATGATGCATAAAATCTTAGTAGAACAAAAAGGATATTATGCCTTAGATTCGGAGCCTGTAAACATTCATGCCGCAGATGTTCGCCCTCCTTATGGCTCGGACGGAGATTACTTTACGAAGCCTAGTGTGGAAGATGTTTTTGAAAAAATATATGCTTTGATGCATGAAACACAGCCTGAACGTTTTCCTCCATTGTACTTTATGTAGGAAGTTATATAGGAAATAAAAATAAATAGAAAGACTGGTGCAACAAGTACCAGTCTTTTTCTGTTTAAAAAAGGTTAAGAGCTGTAGTAGTGATTTTTTCTCTCCATAAAGTCCCTTTTATGAATCGAGTTCACATCATGCTACAAGGCTAAATAAAATACATTAACCCCTTAAAATTGTATACTTATGCCACATAAATTTATTGCCTATCGAGCTGTTGATTCAGAACTGATTTCTGCGATGCGCAGCAACCAACACGAAGTGTATTATGCAACGGAATTAGACGCAGATACTTCAGAAGCATCTCTTTGTCAAAAAGCAAATGGAGAACGTTATATTTTATTAACAGGAGACAAGGCATTTGCACAAGAATTGTTTCAAAACCAGCGGGTCCAATCTGGAATCATGTTGGTTGATGTAAAGGAAGAAAATGTGCATGCTAGGGCAAAAGTTGTTTTGGATGCTATTGATGA
>CALDEP010000427.1 GCA_937942475.1 uncultured Aureispira sp. | reverse complement strand
CCTTTGTCTTCAAAAGCAGAAGTCTTAATTTCATATTTGTCTTTGCCAATTTCTGCAATGAGCTTTATGCCATCGTGTGTGTTAAGCATCAAAGCAAAGCCATTGGTGGATAAATCTCTTTTAGATATAATTGTTAACATGGCTTGATCTAAAGCAACATCTCTTACAATGGCTTCAATGGTGAAGTCATTTGTGGAAAGATTAAAATCACTGTGATGATAAACAGTTGCTTTGTCGTCTACTCCATCAAAATTAGAGGCAGATTGTGCCCATATTAGTGGTGTAAAAAAGAGTAGGAAAAGAAAAAGGATTTGAATTTTGAACATGGTTTGTGTTTTAATTAATGAGTGTAAATTACATTAAAGCACAAAGGTAAAACTTTTAAAACATGAAAAAAACTTGCATTTTTAAATAGTACATCTGAACTGATGAAAGGTACATTTGAACTAATGAAAAGTACATCTGATCTAACGAAGGGAATGCAACCAAGTTCTAAAAAGGGAATAAATATTAAAAAAAACATATAAATTATCAAAATAATTGCTTCAATTCATTCTTAGTCACCTTCCCCAACACATTTCGAGGCAAAGCAGATTGAATTATAAATTGGCGAGGTATTTTATAGGCAGGCAAGATTTCTTTGAGCCAGTTTTTGAGAGCGGCAACATCAATTATTGTTTCATGCCCACCTTTAAGGATAAGGCAAGCAACGATTAATTCGCCCCATTCTGGATTGGGAATGCCAATGACTGCACAATCATTGATTGCTGGATGTTGTCGAAGAACATCTTCAATTTCTAGAGCAGAAATTTTGTAACCGCCCGACTTGATAATATCTACAGAATCTCTGCCTAGTATTTTGTAATAACCTGCATTAAGCTGTGCAATGTCGCCACTCAAAAACCAGCCATCTTCACTAAACGCTTTTTTAGTTGCTTCAGGCTTTTGCCAATACTCTTGAAAGACATTTGGACCTTTGATTTGAATTTCTCCAGGCGTATTATCAGTAGTAACAACACCTTGCTCATCGACCAAGCGAATTTGTACACCAGGCAAGGCTTGACCAATATGTCCTGATCTTCTTTCGCCACGATAAGGATTGGAAATGCCCATGCCAATCTCGGTCATTCCATAACGTTCTAGCAAGGTATGTCCACTAATTTGTTCCCATTGCTCTAGAACGGAAATAGGTAAGGCAGCAGAACCAGAAACCATCAAACGAAAGGATTTTAAGGAATCAGAACAGCTCTTTTGTTCTATTGCTGAAGATTGTTCCCAATGATGAATTAACTTAAAATAAATGGTTGGAACTGCCATGAAAACATTAATAGCACCCTTTTGAAATCGTTCCCAAACTTTAGTCGCGTCAAATTTGGGCAAAAACTCACAACACGCACCCACCCAAAGGGCACAACTCATTACATTAATAATACCATGAACATGATGCAAGGGCAAGACATTTAAAATATGGTCATCAGCCTGCCATTCCCAGGCTTCAACTAAGGTTTTGATTTGGAAATTAAGGTTGGCATGTGTGGTGACAACACCTTTGGGAAGACTAGTCGTTCCACTAGTATATAAAATCATTGCGCTACGATTTTCGCTAACAACAGGCAATTTTGTACTTATGATAGGAGTTAAGAGCATTTCCGTTCTTAATAATCGGATATTTTCTTTTTTTGCTAATGGTGCTAACAGCTCATAATAAGCGGCATCAACAACCAATATACTAGCACTGGTATTTTGAAGGACATATTCTAAAGAGGGTAGAGGATGCAGTTCACACAAAGGGACTGCAATTCCTCCTGCTTGCCAAACGCCCCACTGAACAGCAGTATATTCAAAACTTGGCGCAACCAAAAACGCCACTCTTTCTTCTGTCAAATCTTCCAAACCATTTAAAAGATGTGTGGCAATGTTTTGAGACAAGTCTAGTAATTGTTGGTAGCTGTAGTCTTGTTGGTTGGAAACAATAGCGGTTCGCTTAGTCCACTTTTGGGCACGTTGAATCAATTGTAAACTAGAGGTCATGTAGTCTAATTTTATAAATGAGTGATTGGTTCTTAATTAACTGATGTTACACAAGTACTTTTTTTTAGTATTAAAACTCATCCTTACTTATTTAAGGACTGTTTTAATGTTGAATGCTGTAGTGCTAAATTTTTAATGTTTGTTGTGCTATAAAGCATTCAAGATTAAGAACAAGTTTATAGATTAATTCTGATATTTTACCAGCAGAATTATTTTTAGTTAGCTCCGCTGCTACTTTGTGGTCGCTTCGCTCATGAGCGCTGCGGTTTGAGTTTTGCGTAACAGGAGTTAATTAAATGTCAATGTTTGGTCAAGTTAGTGAATTACCAATAAAAAAAAAGCATCCTAACCTAGATTTGACAACCTTTTTCTGTGGAGACCAGTTTTAAGGCATGAACGAATAGACTTTATCACGAACCAACTAATAAATTATGAAATATCTATATATAAGCTTGTTTTTCGTTTTTTTTTATAATAATAAGTCAGAAGGACAAGTGCCTAGAAAGATATTGGTAGAACATTTTACAAATACACTTTGCTCCTTTTGTGCCAGTCGAAATCCAGGGTTTTATAGCAACCTCGATAATCAAACGGATGTGATACACCTTTCTATTCATTCTGGTGTACCTTATACCCAATGTTTGTTGTATCAACAAAATGCTTCGCCAAGCGATGCTAGACGATTTTATTATGGAATAAATAGCACACCATCATTGGTGATGAATGGTTTTGTTATCCCCGTGTCTAGTAATTATAATCAAAACGCCATATTCACGCCTTTTAAGTCACAAACTAGCCCAATTAGCATTCGTATGGAACAGCAAAAATATGGGGCAGATTCTATTCAAGTGCGAGTGATTGTGAAAACAGAAGCCAGCCATAGTTTGGGAACAGAGCAATTGTGGGTAGGTTTGGCAGAAGATACCGTTTTTTATACAGGACCAAATGGAGAAGCAGCACATTATGATGTTTATAGAGCAAATCTTGGTTTTGTGCCAATTAACATTCCTACTGCTGTGGGCGATTCTTTGGTCTATCAATACACTGCTTTTTCAAGTGTTAATTGGGATTTTAGTCGAATATTTGCCTTTGCAATGATCCAAAATACAAGCAATAAATCAGTTACTCAATCAGAATCTACTAGCCCAAATACAAATAATCTAACGACAGCTATTCGCAAGATCGAAAAGGAATTAAATGGACTTACATTATATCCTAACCCAACAAAAAAACACTTGAATATAGTTTTGGAAAATGATTTAGAAACAAGGGCAATGCTATACAATACGATTGGACAGGCAGTAAAAGTGTTCGCCTTTAAAGGAGCGACGGAATTGTTTTTAGGGAATTTACCGAAAGGAATTTATGTCCTTCACCTAAGTAATAAAGAAGGCATGGCAACTAGAAAAATTGTATTGCAGTAGTAGTTTGTGAATGATTCTTTTAGATATGCTCTAATCTATATCAAATGTCTTGAGTGCATTTCTATCAAAAGTCCATTCGGGAGTAAGTAGCTCTGCCCCAAAGTCTTCAGAATACCAAGGAGAAAGGGATTCGTCGTTAAAATTCTGTAAAACATGAATGCTTTGGGCAGGCATATAACTTTGTGCTAATAGGAAAATTTTCTTTCCTTGTTCATTTTGAGCTACATCTAGAACAAGGATTGCGTGTCCTGGAAAACTACCCCAAATGAAGGTATCACCAGGTACCATATCGCTTACTTTTTTAGAACGCAGTTCTTTTGACAAAGAAGCCGTGCCAGCATAACAGTACACATTGGTTAAATACTTTTTAAAGTTTTTGTAAGAGGTATTCGTATTACTATTAGAACTACTAAAACGAACTTTACCACCTTTTATGACTGGTTTTTTGCCTTTGCTCCAATCGGAAAATCGAATGGTATGCCCACTGGTATAATTAAAATGAATCGCTTCATAATCTTTTTTGCTGTAATGATATTCTGCTACCAAACGCATGATGGCATCGGCACATTGTTGTAAATCTCGTGAACCAATATCAATATCTAAAACACGATAAGCACCCTGCTGATAAGGCTTTTCTTGTCCATTGTACAGCATTACCTTTGCATTTTTTTGTAATAATGGCAAGCCCCTTAGCCAAGCTCCAAAGGAGGTTTTCTCTAATGGAATTCTTTTGTATCCAGAAGGGGGCGAGATTTGATTTTGAAGGGATGTATGAATACTATAAGTATCCATCCAATTATAAGCACTATAATTGGATGCTGTTGGAGTCGTTTCTGTTGCTGTTATTTTTGTAGTAGAATTGGAGGATGCTGAATTGTTCGCAGGGTGCACCTTAACTAAGGTATCCTTGACAGGAGTGATTTTAGGGGCAATGACAGAATCCTGTATGCTAGTTGGTTCTAGTTTTGCAAGGGCAACTTGTTGCTCAGAAACCTTAGGTTTCTGTTCTCCACAGCCCATAAAACTAAAGAGCGTCAAGGGAAATACGATAATTATGAATCTCATACGTTTCTTTTTAGATAGAGCGCTTCTTATTTCCAGGCATTTAATCTCCAATCATACTCGTAAAAGCTCAAGGTGTAATCCATCGGAATTTTTTCACTACGATGTGCATTAATAAACTCAGGGATAGACGGGGAAAAATCATCTTTATACCATTTGAAAATAGGAGATAATTTAACCATGTTCGTTTCTGGTTCCAAATACAAGAACGAAGGATTGTCCAATGCTAATTGACATTGACGGTTGATTTGATGGTTAAGATCACCTGGAGTGTAAGCAAAAGAAGGGATAGGAGGGCAACCTTTTGCAGCACAAACCAAAACAAAGTGCAATCTTGGATCTTTGTATTCTTTAAAAATGACCTTGTATTCTAAATAATCCAATGTCATCATTTCTTTTCCTACTTGATGTTTGTTTTTCTTGAAAAACTTATTGGTATCCGCGACTTTTTCAATAGGATAAGTTTCTAAAACAGCATTTATAACCAAGAGGTTGTAACAATTAATAAGATATGCTTTACGTCGATAGACATCAACAGAATTGACGGGAGTTTCACCAATGAAATCTACCAATAAGCTTAAATCTGTACGATGTTGTTTGAGTTGGGCGTATTTGATATTCCCTTCAACAGCGTATTTTTTGAAAAATGCATCTGTTTTTAGGAAAAACTCTGCGGCATCTTTAATGGGAGTCGTCGCAAATGAATTTGTATAGATCGTTGTTAATAAAATAAGGAGCAAAAAAGATTTCATAATAAATAAATTTATTGGGGTCTGTAATTATATTGGGGAATCTGTGTGTCTTGCTGTAAGCCTCCAATTTACTTAGAGATTGTAAATCTCCAATTCACTTAGGCACTTAAAATTAATAAACATCTAATATAAAGTAGACAAAAACCTTACCTAATTCTTTTCTTAAAGTAGAAAAAAGAACATTTTTTTTAGTAAGGTGATTAATTTACCTCAGTTGGAGCTTTTATGATGAATTTTTGACTTTTAGGTGTTGCAATTTGCTTACCTAAAGCATCTAATAATTCCAATTTAACTTCATAAGTTCCAACATCTAAACCTTTTAGAAAGTAAGCTTGCCAAGTGCTTACCTGAAATGATTTTTGATCATTAATTGTAATTTTTACTTGATTGCCTCCTTCTTCTAAGGTAGTACCGACCAAAACAAAATCTAACAAAATTTCATCTCCTTTTAGATACGTTCCCATCGGAGCGTTGTAAAGAATATCTATTGATGAAAGGTTTTTGCTAAGATAAAGTTCACCATTTCTAATGCCAATTTCCTTTGCTATAATAGCTTCTGGGTTTTTGATAGACTCATAGAAGGAACGGGAAATGAAGGCAGTTAGTTTATATTTACCATCAGAAAGTGGAAATTTAAAAATATTATTGTTGCTAATGTGGTGTTGTTGGTTGTCAATACAAACGTGCAAATGGTTTCCTTTGTTTGTATTAGGAAGCGTTCTTGGTCTGCTTACGGTTAGTGGTGTCATGCCTCCCAAACGAAGGTTTACGGGGCGAAACATCATTTGGTTTCTCGTGTAGGTGTAATTCTGTAAGAGGACATTAGTATATTGTATGCTAGAGTCTAAAGGAGTACAAGGAATGAGCTCAATTAGACTTGGGAGTGGGGCAGGAATGTCTTCTGTTCCATTTGTTTGGTTGCAAGAAACGAGCCCGTTTAAGGAGCAAAAGGCAAGACTGAAAAAGTATAGAAACTGCTTAAAATTAGTGAATGACATATCGGTTAATATTAAAAAATGAGAATTTTTGATGGTTTAAGAAAAAGCCCTTTTATTTTTATTAACAAAGGAAAATAAAGAATTTTAACATTTATAAAACAATTAGAGCTTGTTGGGGATTTAAAAGGTTTAAAACCAAAGGTTTTGCGAAAACGAATTGGTTTTAGGCTAGAATGTTGCGTGTTTTTGAGTGAGATAGCCTTAGCTATCGCTCACAAAAAAGGTGACATTATAGTCAAAATCAAACGTTTGCAGCTTGGGATTAAATCCCCAACAAGCTCTTAGGCTTAATTACAAAAGTATAGGCTATAATCCTTTATTCCAAGAAGATTGAAGTATATAAGGTCCTAAAGAGAATTAATTGCAGTGAAATAGGGAAAATATTTTTAAAAAGCATACATTAGCGCTTGATAAAACGTTAAGGTTCTTTTAACAAAGAAAATCTACAGGAAGTGCTTTTTGATGTGACAAAATGTTTTTTTGAAAGCAGAAATACGGTAAATAAGGGGTTTTTTGTTAAAAGTTATAAACTAAAATGTAAGTTTACTTACTTTCTGTAAATAAAAACTGTATATTTACCCAAGTTATTTATAGCGGTATAAATCTTATTATTGAATTAATTTACGGTATTCGTACTTAAAAACTCCTCTTAGACGATGAAAATTTTAACGAGTGTATGCCTACTTTTTATAGTAGGTTTTTGTACATCCAGTAGCCAAGCTCAAGACATCCATTATTCGATGTTTGACATGGCTCCACTAGAGCTAAATCCTGCTCATACAGGATATTACGCAGGTACTTTTAGAATCGGTGGACTATACAGAACACAATGGGCTGGGATGTCTATTTCTGCTGCTCCATCTACTAGTAATGCTTCTAGTAGCTTCGATGGTTATCAAACGCCATCTGCTTATATTGATGTGCCTTTTGCTATTCCTAGAAAAGGAAAGCCAATTAGAAATTGGGCAGGTGTTGGTATCTCATTTTATTATGATGCTGTTGGTAGTGAAAATGGGGCAACTCTTTCTAACTTGAGAGCTAGTTTATCTTTGGCTTACCACTTAGGTTTAGGAGCAAAAGGAAATACTATCTTGTCTTTTGCTGCAAAAGGCGGTATTATGCAACGTAGAATCTCTGGAGATTTTACATTTGAAGATCAATTGATTTCTGGTGGTGGTAATGCTACTACAGACCCTCTTGGTATGTCATTAGGTAATGCAACAAAGAACTTGCCTGACTTTTCTGGTGGTTTAATGTTGAGCCACAGAGGAAGACGTTTTGGTTTGGAAGCAGGTGTTTCTTTGAATCACTTTACCAATCCTAACTACAGCTTTATGACTCCTAATGAAAATGAGGATGACGAAGCAAGATTGCCAATGACAACAATTTCTAACTTAATCCTTAGAATTGCATTGACTAAAAAAGGAAATTTATTCTTGAAGCCATTGTTCTTCTTCCAAAATACCATTAATACTACTGGTCAAGGAGAAGGTTTGAGTGCTTTTGACTTTAACGGACAGTTATTGTTGGGAATTCACTTTAACGATATGCAAGATATTACCTTATACTTAGGTGGTGGTTACCGTGCAAGTGGTGATGCTATTGCTCGTATAGGCTTAGATGTTAAGGGACTTAAATTTGGTTTCGCTTATGACATCAATACAGGAACACAAGGTTTGAATAATCAAATATTTAATAACAGAAATAGAGCAATGGCTTTCGAAGTTGCACTATCTTATGTAGCTAAAATCTACAAGGTACCTGTTGTTGATGATGTTTTATTCTGCCCTCGTTTTTAATAATAACTCCAATAAGGGATTAGAAATCTATTTGTAGATTTCTAATCCCGTTTTATTATGTATAGTATAGCAATCCACAACTTAATCTAAACTTATTTCGGATAATGAAACTAAATAATATATTACTAATTATTGCTTGTTTACTAGTTGGTCAGTTGGCTTATGCTCAACCAACAACTAACAACCTGACTTCTGAGATGAAGGAACAAATCGGAGACGAGGAACGCAATAAAAAAAATACATACACAGCTTTGGAATGGTACGAACGTGCTTATGAAGCTAACGAGAAAGACGGTGCAGCTATTTATAAAATAGCTTCTACGCATGAAATGTTAAGAGATTATAAAAGTGCTGCTGAATGGTACCAAAAATTGGTTGACTTAGATCAAAAAGAGGACTATCCATTGAGCCGTTATCAACATGCTTTAGTTACAAAAATGACTGGAGATTATGATAAATCTATTCCTATTTTTGAGGCATTCATCAAGGAATATCCTGCTGATGCACCAAAAGCTGATTATTATAAAAAAATGGCTCAAATCCACATTGATGGAGCAAAATGGGCTAAAGATAATATGGAGCCAACAGAGGAATTAATCATTGAAAATGCTGGTCCTAATGTAAACTCTCTTTCTACAGAAGGTGGGGCGTTCCCAATGGGACGTGATGAGATTATCTATGCTTCTTTACGTGCAGATACTATTATTGTAAAAGAAGAAGGTGAAGACTATGAGCACGCAAAAATTTACATCGCTCAATCAGATGAGGATGGTAAATTTGGTGAAGCAAAAGAGTTTAACGCTGATATTCTTCAAAAAGAAGGCATGCACGTTGTTGAACCTACTTTTAACGACGATCAAACTAAATTCTACTTTGTACGTGCAGAGTTAATTGGAAATCAATTAGAAAATAGCCGTATTTATGTAGCAGACTATAGTGATGGTACTGTTAGTAATCCTAAATTGTTAGATTTCAACTCTAGTTCTTACTCTTGTCAAGATCCTGCATTTGCAACTTGGGATGGTAAAGATTACTTGTTATTTACTTCTAATATGGAAGGTGGTAAAGGTAATATGGATATTTGGTATGCAGAAATCAATGAAGATGGAACAACTAAAGAACCATTAAACTTAGAAGCTATTAATACAATCGGAGACGATTTGACGCCTTTCTTTGATGAAAGAAACAACACTTTATACTTCAGTTCAGATGGACATCCTGGTTATGGTGGATGGGATATCTTCAGTACAGAGCGTGCTTCAAATGGCTCTATGGGAGAGATCAAAAACATGGGTGCTGGTTTTAATACTTATGTAGATGATTTTAGTTTCACAGTTAATAAACTAGGAAACGATGATTGTTATGCTTACATCTTATCAAACCGTCCAGGTACAATGTCTTTGAAAAGTGAGACTTGTTGTGATGATATCTTTTCTGTTATCATGCCTGAGCGTTGTGACATCATTCTAGATGTTGCTGTAGTTGATGAAGGAACTGGTGATCCAATGATTGGTGCTACTGTTCAATTAATTGACCAAGCAACAGGAGAAGTGGTTGATGAGCAAACAAATACAGAAGGTAATGATTATCAATTCCTGCTTGAAGTTGGTAAGAAATATGACGTTGTAGCTAAGAAAGATGGTTCTGAAGGAACAAAAGAAACAGCTGATGCTACAAAAGAAGCTCTAACTGCTGCTGGTTTGGATATGACAAAACCAATGACATTTAACAAAGAAGTTAAAATCAAAGAACTTGGTTTAGTTGTTCAAGCATTTGACAAAAAATCAAATGCTGCTTTGGACGGTGTTACTGTAATCGTTTATGATGCAGCTACTGGCAAAGAAGTGAAACAATTGACTAAAGGAACTGGTAACGAATTTGCTTTTGTTCTTCCAAGAGATAAAGACTACAAAGTTTTTGCTAACCGTGAAGGTTATATTGCAGATACAAGAGTTGTCGCTAAAAAAGATTTAGGAATGGTTCAAAAAATGTATTTGACGCCTCCTCCTGTATTTTATAACATCTACTACTCTTTCAACAAATCAAACATTCGTCAAGGTGCAGCAGATACTTTAGAAATGGTATTGGCTACTTTGAATGAAAACCCTGAAATGGTTGTTGAAGTAAGAGGTCATACGGATGCAATTGGTAGTGATCAGTACAATATGAACTTATCTGACAAACGTTCTAAAGCTGCTATTAGTTACTTAACTAAAAAAGGAATTGCTAAGAATCGCTTACAACCAAAATCATTTGGTGAAGGAGAGCCAGCAGCAGATAATGAAAAAACAGATGGTTCTGATAATCCTGAAGGACGTGCACTTAACCGTCGTGTAGAATTCAAGATTGTTAATGGTAGCTTGGGAGCAAGCCCAACTACTACTGAAAAAAAAAACTAACGGCTAGCAATGTCGTTGTAACAGAGTCTGAGAATCCTGGTGACAAACCAAGAACTACTTTGGCTTTTGATGAGCCAGTGATGAAAATTGGACCAGTAAAATTTGGTGATGTAGAAGAATACACAATCGAATTTACTAATACTGGAAAAAATGATTTTAAAATATTTCATTTGGAAGGTGGATGTATTTGTACAGAGCCTACTGATTGGTCGAGAGGAGCAGTTAAGCCAGGAGAAAAAGGATTTATTAAATTTAAATTCGATTCTGCTCAAGCTAAAGTGGATCCTGCATACTCATCAAGTTTGAATATCTATGGAAATGTTCCTGAGGATATGATTATTTATGATATCGAAGCAAACGTTACAAAGTAACTTATAACATACGTTTAAAAAACCATCTTGAATTTATTCAGGATGGTTTTTTTTTGTTTACATTAGTAGCTAATAACTAATTATGACCGAAAACGAAATATATTTAACAGCGGGCGTGTATACCAATAGCGATCATCCAGATGTTATTGCTTATGCACAAGAAAAAACGCAAGGAATAGAAAGTGAGAAAGATCAAGTAATAGCCTTATATTATGCGATTCGAGATGGATTTAAATATTCTCCTTATCATATTGTCTTGAAACCTTATGCCCTGAAAGCAAGTCATTTATTGACGAAGGATTATGGACATTGTATTGAAAAGTCAAATTTATTTGTCGCTTGTGTCCGTTCTTTAGGTATTCCAAGTCGTTTGGCTTATGGTAATGTGAGAAATCATTTGGCAACGAGTGCTCTAGAAGAAACTTTAAAAACAGATGTTTTAGTTTTTCATGGATACGCAGAAATACTCTTAAATAATAAATGGGTGAAAGCGACCCCAGTATTCAATGCTGCGCTATGTGATAAATTGGGGGTAGAACCTTTAGCCTTTGATGGAGAGCATGACGCTGTATTTCAAGAGTCGGACAAAAAAGGGAATCCCTTTATGGAGTATACAGAAGATCATGGAACATTTACAGATGTTCCTTTCGAAGCGATTACTTTAGCGATGAAAGCACATTATCCTCATTTCTTTGAAACAAAAACTCAGAATCCTAAATTTATATTTGAATTCGATGAAGATTAAAGGTGTTTTATTACAAAAAGAAGATGAACCACCTCTCTTAAAGCATACTAAATAGTAGATTTTTATCATAATAATTAATAAGTTTAATTTTATCCATCTTTTAAGACCTCAAAATAAATATGCCAGAAGAGACCAATAAACCTACTTTTTCTCTTTTTGAATTAAATGAACACCTCAAGCGTGTGGTGGCTTTTAATATGCGAGAAACACTTTGGATTAATTGCGAAATTGCAGACGTTGGCACTAGTAAAGGCAATGTGTACATTTCTTTGGTAGAGCGGAATGATTTTAAGATATCGGCAAGGGCAGAAGGGGTTATTTGGGGACGCTCATTGGATAAAATTACTAAAAAAGTAGGCGATTCTCTATGGTCTATTTTGCAGGTAGGACGACAGGTCTTGCTTTGTGTACAAGTTGAATTTCATGAATATTTTGGAATGAAATTGTCGATCAAGGATATTGATCCTACGGTGACAATTGGTCAATTAGAACTCAAACGCTTACAAACGCAAAAAAAACTACAAGCAGAGCAATTTACAGAACTTAACATTCAAGTTCCAACCAATTTGGTTTGGCAGCGGATTGCTGTCATTTCCTCTAGTACGGCTGCTGGTTTACAGGATTTTTTGCAACAAATTAAAACCAACCCACATCAATATCATTTTCAATATGAATTGTTTGAAGCAGTTGTACAAGGGGTGAATGTGCCTAGAGATGTGATGCAACAAATTGAAAAGATTGAAGCTCGGAAAGAAGATTTTGATTGTATTGTAATTGTGCGTGGAGGCGGCGCTCGCTTGGATTTAATGGGCTTTGATGACTACGATTTGTGTGTTGCTTTGGCAACCTGCGAATTGCCTGTTATAACAGGAATTGGACACGATATAGATGAAACCTTGGCAGATTTAGTGGCCTACAAAACACTCAAAACACCAACAGCAGCTGCTGATTATTTGATTCATCGAATCCTTAATTTTGAGTCGGCTATAGTACAGACCGCTTTGGATATTAAAAGCTTGGCGATACAGAAAATTCGTGCGGCTTATAATAAAGTAGATTTATTAGAAGCTCAAATAAAACAAGCTGCTACTCAGCAGTTAAGATCTGGGCATCAAAACTTAGATGCTATTGAAGAAAAATTACGACTGCTAAATCCGCAAACAATTCTAGCAAGAGGTTTTTCTATTGTAACCAATGAAGCAGGTACACTAATGAAAAGTGTCGATGATTTGGAAGAAGAGGGTACTTATTATTTACATTTAAAAGATGGAAAAGTTGCCATAAAACTAGGCTAATTATATTGAGATAAAACAGCCTTTAAATTCTGTAAATCAATATATAAGATCTGTTTTTTTATTTTTAAAGCTGATATTTGTATAATATTGTCTTTGGAACTAATTATCCTTTGAAGTACTTTAATAATATTCAATTATTATAAAGATCTAACCATGAAACAAATCATCCTCTTAATCCTATTTTTAGGTATTTTTCAATCTATTTTAGCCCAAGACTGGCAGTCTTTTGAGCTAGGGAATTAAAAAATGATGCTGGTATCTTGCTTGGATTAAAAAAAATTATCGTTAATTAGTTAAATTAGGAATAGCATAAGCAATTATTAAGAATGGAGACAAAATTATTTGGAATAAGACATCATGGACCAGGTTCTTCTAAGAGCCTAATAAAGGCATTAAATGCCTATCAACCTGATGTGATTTTGATAGAAGGAGCAGAGGAATTGAGTGCTTTATTGCCCTATGTGGCAGAGGAGGGCTTGGTGCCGCCAGTGGCTGCTTTGATTTATAATCCAAAGAATTTGCAACAAGCGGTTTATTATCCTTTTACCGTTTTTTCTCCTGAGTGGCAAACCTTTTTATTTGCAGATGAGAATGCTATTCCAGTGGTTCAAATGGATTTGTCACAGTCTTTAAGATTGGGTTTGGATGAGGTTCCTGAAAAGATTGCAGCCCTACAAGCTTTAGAAAAAGAAACGGAAATTGCTGTTGATGCTATTGCAAAAGACCCTTTGGGCTATATGGCTTCTTTGGCAGGTTATACGGATAGTGAACGTTGGTGGGAAGCGATGTTTGAGCAAGGAGAGGGAGATGAAGAAGTTTTTGAAGTGATTCTAAACTTGATGAAAACGCTGCGAGCAGAAGTAGGGAACAAGGGACAGGCTTATAATTTAATTCGAGAAGCCTATATGCGTAAAGTAATGCGCAAGGCAGTGAAAGATGGCTACGAACGCATCGCTGTTGTCTGTGGAGCTTGGCATGCTCCTGCTTTAGAAGATCTAAGTGCTTATAAAGTAAAAGAAGACAATGCTTTGTTGAAAGGAATTCCTAAAGTAAAAACAAAAGCAACTTGGATTCCTTGGACCTATGATCGAATTGCAACTTCTAGTGGTTATGGAGCAGGAGTGGTGTCGCCTGCTTGGTATGAATTGTTGTTTTATAATCGAGATAATGCGACGATTAGCTGGATGGCAAAGGTGTCGCAACTATTCAAAGCAGAAGACTTAGAAACCAGTTCTGCACATGCAATTGAAGGCGTTCGTTTGGCAGAAACCTTAGCAGCTCTTAGAGGTTTGGAAGTACCAGGAATAGAAGAGCTATCTGAAGCTGTGATGACTATTTTTTCGGGGGGGTATCAAAGTCAATTGGACTTGATTCGACACAAATTGGTGGTTGGAGATAAAATGGGAGATGTGCCAGAGACGATTCCAATTATTCCCTTACAACAAGATTTGGAGGTAAATATTAAAGCTTTAAAGCTTAAAAAATATAAAAAAGCCGAGGCAGTTTGGATTAAAGCAACTGCCAATAAACCTAAAGGTGGCTTGGATTTGAGGCAAGAACACGATTTGAAACAAAGTCAGTTTTTGCACCGATTAAATCTCTTGTCGATTCAATGGGGCGTGCAAGATGCTGCAACAGGAAGGGAGTTGAGTACTAAAAATGAGTATTGGAAAATGGAGTGGCGACCAGAATTTGCTTTGCAAATTATTGAAGCTGGAATGTGGGGAAACACGATCCAACAAGCCACCGTAAATTTTGTGATTCATCAAGCTGCTGCTGCTAAAACATTGGTTGAGTTGACCCAATTGTTAGAAAAGGTCATTCATGCAAATTTATCTGAGGCTATTAATGAATTGGTGCAAGAATTGCGCAATTTAGCAGCGATTACAAAAGATGTTAACCACCTTATGGGCGCTTTGCCGCCTTTGGTTCGGATTTATCGTTATGGCGATGTTCGGAATACAGAAATAGGAATGGTGGATGCACTGCTTCAAAAAATGGTGCCTAGAATTTGTATCTCCTTGCCCAATGCTTGTACCTCAATAGATGAGGCTGCTAGTGAAGAAATGTTTGATCAGGTTTTGACGGTGAATCGTTCTTTGTTGTTATTAAACGAAGAAATGTATTTGAGCATTTGGCAAGAAACGCTAGAACGGCTCTTGGACAACGAACAAATTGACGGCAAAATTAGAGGGGCTGCCACTCGTATTTTATTGGATAATGAACGATTGAAAATAGAAGAAGCGGCAGGTATTTTAGGTTATGCTTTGTCAAAGAGTGTCGATGTTTCAGTTGCTAGTAGTTGGCTAAACGGCTTCTTGTACGGGAGTGGTTTATTGTTGATTCACAACCCTGCTTTATGGGAAATTGTAGATGAATGGGTTAGTGGCTTAAACGACGATCAATTCCAGCAAATGTTGCCTGCTTTGCGTCGTACTTTTGCTGCTTTTGCTTCCTCAGAGCGTCAGAAAATGCTTCAATTGGTTCGAAATGGTCAACTGACGCAACGCCCGACCTTTGACACGACCTTGGATGCAGAGCGAGTGAACATCATTTTGCCAATGCTACAATTATTTTTTAATGAATCGTAGGCTGAAAAATTAGTTGAAGTTAAAATTAATTTTCTTTAGAATCCTCTTTAGAATCTGCTTCTTTTTCTTCTGAATTAGAATCGTTCTGAAGGGAAGAAACATTGTTAACATCGCCTGTAGTAGGCACTAAAGCACTTTCCTGGTTTTGTGCGTTTTGAGCATCCACTTCTTTTTGAAAGCGACGATAGAATATAATGGCAATAAAGACACCAAGGCTAATGGCGCTATCTGCAATGTTAAAAATAGGTTGAAAAAACATAAAGTATTTTCCTCCAACAATAGGCATCCATTGTGGCCAAAACCCTTCTATCATAGGAAAGTAAAGCATATCGACGACTTTTCCATAAAAGACACCCGCATATCCACCATCAGTAGGCATGAAGGTTGCCAAACGAGGACTGTGAAAGGTACCACTATCTGAAAAGCAAACCCCGTAAAAAATAGAATCAAGGATGTTTCCCAAAGCTCCTGCAAAGATTAAGGAGATGCAAGCCAGCATTAAAAAACTTGCTTTTTTCTGAATCAATTTAGTTAAGAAATAGGCAATAAATCCAACCACAACGATTCTAAATAGACTTAAAAACAACTTGCCATAGTCGCCTCCAAATTCAATTCCAAAAGCCATGCCTTTATTTTCCGTAAAGTGAATCCGAAACCAGTCCAAACCCAATATTTTGAAAGAGTCTCCTAAGGGCATATTTAATTTAACCCAAATTTTGAGTACTTGGTCAATTAACAAAACTAAAAAAATAAGGACTAAAACAAAGTGTGAACGTTTCAAATTGTAGTGTGCTTTTAGTATTAAAAATTAGTGTAATTTTTTTTATCAACAGTTCGGTGAAAATCTTATTAGATTGATTTATAGCTAAATAGTAGGCTTTATGAATTTCACCAAATGAGTGTAAATCAATCTAATAAAATGATGTTTTTTTTATTTTTATTTAAAAATCAAAAAATTACCGAACTGTTATTTATAAAACTTGAATCTATCTAAGAATCACTTACCGATATGTTTTCTTTATTAATAGAATCATTATTTGTGGTAAGGTTTGTCTCCAAGCCTTCTTCCTCTTTATTGAAAAAATGCTTGTAAAAAACAAAAATAATAGCTGTTCCAATAAAAACAGAGGCATCTGCAACATTAAAAATAAACTCAAAAAATTGAAGTGGCTTTCCTCCCCAAATTGGAAACCATTCTGGAAAATGAGAATCAATTAAAGGAAAATAAAACATATCGACTACTTTGCCATGTAAAAAGCCCGTGTAGCCACCTTCTGGCGGCATAAATGTAGCCACATCAATCGCTGTGCTTTCAGAAAAGACCAGCCCGTAGAAAACAGAATCTAAAATATTACCAACAGCGCCCGCAAAAATTAAGGTAATGCTGGTTAATACAATAAAAGAAGCATTTTGCTTAACAAGTTTATACAACATGTAGCCAATAAAAGAAATGGCAACAATACGAAATAAGCTCAAAGCTAATTTGCCATATTCTCCGCCCCATTCAATACCAAAAGCCATGCCTGGGTTTTCTATAAAGTGAATGTGAAACCAGCTGAGCTCCAACACCTCAAAATAATCGCCTAAAGGCATATTTAATTTAACCCAAATTTTAAGTACTTGATCCAAAATTAAGATCAATAAAGCGAGTACTATTGTATAATGTGATTTTTTCAAAATTCCTTATTTCAAAAGTTCGTAGAGAAATACTTGACCAAAGTATCAAAAGTAAGAAAGAATTATGATTATGGCGAAAAGTAAATCTAAAATTAAAGAGATATTATTGATAATTCGAATCAAGAGCTAAAACATCAATAAATCGTACATTTAAAACAGGGCTATCCCGTTTTACAAGACTACATTTTTAAATGTTCACCAAGTAAGTTGGGAGAACTTGAATGCTAAATACTGAATTTTTAATATTTTTTCTGTTATAAAGCAAGTCAACATTCAACATTTTTGTGAAGCCTTTCTTCGCCTTTTTTATTTATCAGACCCAATTTTAGTGCTTTCTTCGCATTGATGTTATCAGAATAGCTAGATTGATTTGGGAGTTTTTTTTGCTCTTAGGAAAAGAACTTTGTTTTTTTAACTGTAAATAGGCTTTTTTTTGTTAAATTGATATAATTCAAAAGTGAAAAAATATAAAAAAATCTGAACAGGCTTATTAATCAGTATATTATACTTTATTTTGTATTTTTGTATTTATAATATAAGTGCTAATTTGCGTTTTTTTGAAAAGAATATTTACCTTTAGCTTTAGAATAAAAAATAGGCCTTTTTGTAGGTCACAATGGTTAAACAAGTTTCAACTACCTATTATGTCTAGCGGCATAAAAGCAAAAATGTAAATGGAAATAGAAAAAGACAAACAAATTGTGGAGGAGAATCAAGTAGATGGACAACTTGAGGAGCGCCAAAAGCGTGTGACCGAATTTAAAAGCAATCGTTTGTTTTTCATTTTGGGTGGCTTCTTTTTGGCAAATGCTTTTATTGCTGAATTTATTGGCGTTAAAATCTTCTCTTTGGAAGGCACTTTGGGAACAACTCCTTGGGGCTTGGATCCAATGGGGGGAGAGGGCTCTCTAAATTTTACAGCAGGTGTTTTGTTATGGCCAATTGTCTTCATTATGACAGATGTTATTAATGAATATTTTGGAGTGAGTGGCGTTCGATTTCTATCTTATTTGGCAGCCGCTCTAATTTCCTATGCTTTTATTATGGTATTTGCTTCCATTGGTTTGTCTCCAGCAGATTGGTGGGTAGAAGGCTATACTAAAAAAGGCATTCCAAATATGCAAGCTGCTTTTGCAGGCGTCTTTGGGCAAGGTTTATGGATTATTGTAGGCTCTTTAGTCGCTTTTTTAGTTGGACAGATTGTAGATGCAAGCGTATTCCGAAAGGTAAAAGAAAAAACAGGTAAAAATAGAATTTGGTTGAGAGCAACACTCTCTACCATGGTTTCTCAATTAATTGATAGTTATTTGGTGCTGTATATAGCCTTTGTACTTGGGGCAGATTGGTCGATGGATATGCTCTTTTCCATCGGAACGACGAATTATATCTATAAAGTAATCATAGCGATCTGCTTCATTCCGTTTTTATATTTAATCCACCGATTAATTGATAAATACTTAGGCAAAGATGTTGCAGATGAATTAAAAGAATTAGCACTAAAAAAGAACTAAGGTTCTCAGATATTCCATCTCGTTATCACGCTAAAAAACGCCCAAAGGAATGAATAAGCTAGTATTTGCAACTGCAAATAAGAATAAAGTGAGTGAAATTCAAAAAATCATGGGAACGCAGTACGATTTTCTATCCCTCGAAGACATAGGCTGCACGGAAGACATCCCAGAAACTCAAGCAACCATCGTTGGTAATGCGCTTCAAAAAGCACGTTATGTTTATGAAAATTACGGAATGAATTGTTTTGCAGAAGATACGGGTTTGCAAATTCATGCTTTAGGTGGCGCTCCTGGTGTCTATTCTGCTCGTTATGCTGGTCCTGCTAGAGATGCAAGTGATAATATGAATAAAGCATTAAGCGAATTAAAGGATAAAGCAGATAGATCCGCTCAATTCAAAACAGTAATTGCTTTAATTTTGGACGGCAAAGAATATACTTTTGAAGGGATTGTGGAAGGTGAAATTCTAACAGAACGCCAAGGAACAGGTGGTTTTGGATACGATCCGATTTTCAAGCCGACAGAAAGTGAACAGACATTTGCTCAAATGTCTTCCGAAGAAAAAGGGAAAATTAGCCATCGAGGACGGGCAACCGCAAAACTAAAAGCTTTTTTATTGGAGGTGTAAGAACAAGCAAATAAATTTTGGTATGAAATTTTCAATAAGGTGATTATACTCAATAACCAAACAACACCTTTATGAGATATTTAGCCTTAATAGTTGCCCTTCTTTGTGGAAGTTATACCCTACAAGCACAAGCTTATGACACGACAGCTGATTCTACTGTTCAGCGAAGCAGCATGCCGACAATTGCCTTAGATTTGCCTTTCATTGGAATTATGGAGCTAGAAACGCCCTCTTATGTTTTCCAAAAAGCAACGATGCTTTTTCAAATTCCTACACTAAACAAGAAACAGATAAATGTTACTTTTCCAGAAGTGGATAGCTTGGTTTCTGTGCGTGGTTTGCAAGTGAAAGCGGATTCTTTGGAGGTGAAAGGGTAGATTGTTTTTAGAAATAGGTCTTATACAATTGATTTCCTAGATGTATAATTTCGTCTTTTTTTACTAAATCCTTTAGCCAATTAGAAGGAAATGGTTCTTTGTTTGTAAGTCCAGCTAAGCCACCTGTAATAGCCGCAGTTGTATCAGAATCATCGCCTAAATTTACTGCTTTTAGAACAGCCTCAGAAAAAGAAGCTTCTTTTAGCCAACACCATATTGCCGCTTCCAAGGAATGGACGACATAACCACTACTATATATCTTCTCTTCAGGAATATCCTGAATTAGATAATTTAAAACTCTTTTTAAGTGGTTACATTCTTGCTCTAATTCTTTTTTACCTTTGCAGAAGTCATTAACCTCATAAACAGCTTCATAATACGCTTCTTTTTTGTTTTCTCCTGATAATAATTGAATACAAATTTCAATATAAATAAAAGAACAAAGTACAGAACGCAAATGAGCATGTGTAATACTTGTTACTTGTTGTACAATTTTAAATCTATCTGCAATTTCGAAATCTTTAAGATAAAAAGCAAGTGGAATGATGCGCATTAATGCGCCATTCCCATTATCTCTTTCTAAGGTACCTCCAGTGTTTAAGGGGGAAACTCCTTGAATAATTTTATGGATTGCCTTGGAAGTTGCTCCACCTACATCAAAAACTTCATTGTGTGGCGTCCAATAAGCTTCTTGGAACCATTTGGCAAATCGCTGAGCGATATCTTCTAAGTCATAATTTTTAGAAAGACTTTCTGCAAGACAAAAAGTAAGAGAACTATCATCAGACCAAGTTCCTTTAGGTTGATTGTGTGTACCAAAACCAGTCATGTCTTGAATAGGGTTTGCTCTTAGATAAATTCTAGAAACAAACTCTACAGGAACGCCCAAAGCATCGCCTAAGGCAACTCCTAAAAGTGTGTTCGTAACCATGTTGTAATCTGACATACCGAGAATTATATTCAAACCTAACCAAAAGTATCTTTCTCCAAAACACCCATACCAAACAAAGCAAAATCATACTTCACAGGATCTTCGGCATCAAATTGACGTAAATTTTCTGTCAATTCCAAGGTCGTTTTCCAGTCGGTTTGTTTGCGTTGAATGAGGTTGTAACGACGACCAACTCGATCGACGTGTACGTCCAAAGGCATGAGCAATTGACTAGGAGAGAGCTGGTTCCAAAGCCCAAAGTCAACCCCTTTGTCATCTTGGCGAACCATCCACCTCAAAAACATACAGAGGCGCTTGCAAGTAGATTTTCGTTTGGGAGTGGCAATGTGTTTCTTGGTGCGTTGTGGCGCATCGGGCAAAGAAAAGAACAAATCATGAAAGCCAATCAAGCCCTTTTCTATCGTTTCATCTTCTTTGCTAAGGTGCTGACTGAAAGCCGTTTCTAAAGACGCATTGTTTTTATAATAATGTTGTAAAAATTCTAAAAAATAAAGCGTATCCAAAGGCTGAAAAGTGCGATGTTTAAAGGGTAAGAACTTTTCTCGATCTTTTTCCTCGTGATTGACGATAAAATCATGGGGCGCACCATCCATCAAGTCAATTAGTTTTTTGCCACTATTGATAATGGTCGTCCGTTTGCCCCAAGCGAGCATGGAAACCCAAAAGCCAATAATTTCTATGTCTTGGAGTTTACTAAATTGATGGGGCAAGCTAATAGGATCGTTCTCGATGAATTCAGCTTGATTAAATAGAAGCACTTTTTCCTCTAGAAGTTCTTTGAGCATATTGGTAGGAGATAAGGCATAGAATAAATAGCGACAAAGTCTATTACCTTGTCGCTATTTGTGGATGTTATTTATAGTAAGTACTAGGTCATTTCACGCTTAGGCTAAGCCATGCCATGAAAGACTTTTTGTACATCTTCGTCGTCTTCAAAACGCTCGATTAAGCCTTCAAGATCTTCTTTTTCAGAATCGCTTAATTCTTTAAGTACTTGAGGGAAACGTTGTAAAGAAGCTTCTTCAACTTCAATACCTAATTTTTCCAAGGCTACTTGCATGGTTCCAAAATCTTCGTAAGCGGTATAAACATAAGCTTTGCCCTCAGAAATATCAATCTCATCTGCGCCAGCATCAATTAAGTCCAACTCTAAATCGTCCATGTCACGATCGCCCAAGTCGAAAATAAACTCTCCTTTTCGATCAAACATAAAACTAACAGAACCAGTTGTGCCCAAAGAACCTTTCTCTTTAGAAAAGTAAAAACGAACATTTGCCACCGTACGAGTCGTGTTGTTGGTCAAGCATTCGACAATAAAAGGAACGCCATGAGGACCATAACCTTCGTAAACAATTTCTTCTAAGTTTTCAGCATCTTTAGAAGAGGCTCTTTGAATGGCAGCATCCACGTTTTTCTTCGGCATGTTTGCTGTCTTCGAATTTTGAATCGCAAGACGTAATTTAGGATTACTATCAGGATCTGGACCACCATCTTTGACTGCTAAAGCGATTTCACGACCAATTTTAGTAAATACTTTTGCCATTTGTCCCCAACGCTTCATTTTGCGTGCTTTGCGATATTCGAACGCTCTTCCCATGTTTATGCTTTATTTTAGGATCCAATAGAATTGTTACTAAATTCAGTGGACCATTAATGATGTCATTTTGTTTAATATTGAAATACTTAAGTATAGGACAAAAGTTATTAAAAATAATCTTAGAGCTAAAATCTAATAAAATATATTAAACAGATTCTATATTTTATTAGGTAATAAACAAACTTTTTTTCCTGTACACGACTCAAATATACTTAATTGAACTCAAAAAGCAATAAAATATAGAGAAGCGATTAGATATTATTACCATAAAATAAAGAACGAAAGGATTTAAGCAAGCTCTTTTCGCTTTTTAAATCTCCAAAAAAGCAGAAAAAGGACTAGTATTCCAGCGCCTCCAAGCATCCAAAACCAGTTAGAGTTTTGGCTTTTAAATTGAATCGGACTCGCATCTCCCAATTGAATAAATGCCGCCCAAAAAGCAGGATGAGCGGTAATATCTTGGGCATGTTTAATATAAAATAATTTGGCTTGTTGAAGGGCTTCAGCTTTGTCCATTCCTTGTGCAAGCTTGTCATAAAAGGCACTCATAATAAGGGCGGTACTAGCATCATTGACCTGCCACATTGAGACCACCATAGAGGGCACGCCTGCATACATGAACGATCGAGCCAAAGACATGACGCCTTCTCCTTGTTGAAATTTTCCATAACCCGTTTCGCAAGCAGAAAGAACCACTAGTTCTGCATTCAATTTCATTTGAGAAATTTCAAAAGCCTGTAAAAAATTATCTTCCTCAGGATCACCATTTTCAGTAAAAGCAAGCGAGGATAAAATTGGATGTTTTTCATTCAAAATACCATGCATAGCCAAGTGCAAAATCGCATATTTACTAGCTTCTTCTTTGAAGGTCTTTTCATTAGCTGTTTTTCCATAGTAATAATTGCCTTCCATCATAGGTTTTAAGGCCTCCAATTCGTCACGAATAGCATCTAGTGGAGGTAATTTATTTCGAAGTTTAGACAATTCGAGGCTTCTGTTTTGTGGGCTTCCAGTAGAAAGAGAGTCGCCATAAATGGCACCCATTGCTAATAAATTAGAATTGTGCTGCTTTGAAGTGTTTTTGTTTAATAATAAGCTGGAAGAGTAAGCGTAGCTGATTTTGTATTCTTTGACAAAGAAATCTAATTGATTTAATGGCTTCATTTGACTGGGAGGACTTGTGATAAAAGCCTCAAAAGGAAGATGCCCTAATAAGCCGTCAGGGATGATAATTAAATGCTCTTTTCCTTTTATTGGAGCTAATGCAGGCGCCAATAATTCTTGATAAAACCAATAAGCCAGTTCTTGATAGGTTTGTATCGCCATACCTTTGTTTTTTAGAATATAGCGATAATTAGAAAGCACGTTTCGAAGCGCTTTAACTTGTGTTTTTATTTGCTCATTGCTCATTGGAATAAGCGTGTAATGCACTTCTGTCGAACTAATGGTGTACACGTAAACTTGTTCTTTCCCAATAAAATACTCCATCAAAAAAGTAGATGAATTTAGCTGCTTTTGGACACTTTGAATAGACGTGTTATCAAGCGCATATTTATACTGATAATAAGTAGGGTATTGACTTTGCAAATGTTCCTTCAATTGATCAATTTCAGATAAAACTTGGTTGTAATTTTTAATCGCTTTTTGTTTGCTTTTAGAATCATGTGCTTCAATTTTTTTTGTTTTGGCAATCAGCAAAGCTTGATCCAAAGCTTCTTCTTTTTGGATAACATCTAGTGGGACGTTTCCAAAGCTTGTTGCTTCTTTGCTTTGAAGGGCATCTTGAAGCAAAACGTATTTATTGTTTTCTAAAAACTCAAAGGCACTATTTTGATACTTGGAATCGCCTGTTTTCTCAAAGAGTTCTTGTGAAATTAAAATGCCTAATTCAGAAATTTCTTGCGAGGTAGCCAAGAGTTCTAATTTATCCCATTCTGTTGAAAAGGAGTTTTTGAGTCGATGCAATAAGGTGCGAGTCGCCAATTGCAAGCGGTAGGCATCTAAAAGTTGTGTGTCATCTTTAGTAATTTTATACTGCTCCCAATAGCTGTTTCCAGCAACTTTAAGCGCTTTAAGCGCATAAGGCATTGTTGCAAAGCTTTGTTTTTCTGCTAAGGCTTGAATGTTTTTAAGAACACCTGATGCTGGAATCTCGTTCATACAATTGCTCTCAAAACAATCTAGGGCAATGGCTTGAACTTGCTTCCAATCTTTTATTTGTTCAAAGAATAAATAAGCCTGTTCCATATTATAAAACAAATACAAATCCTGTGGTAAAAAATGTGCTTTAGCTAAGTCAATCGCACGAAGATGAAAGGTTTTAGCTTTATCATAACGCCCTTGAAACGCATACAAATCGCCCATTCTAGAAATTGTAGTTGGATAAGCATAAAAAGACTCGCCAAGGATGGTTCGTTCAAAGTTTTCGACATACAAATACAAGGCTTCGGCTTCTTCATAACGACCTAGATGAGCGTAACAATCTGCCAAATTAGCCAACAAACTGGTGTTTGATTCTATAGGAATTTTTTTTGCATCAATTAAGGTTTTGAGCGATTCAAAATAAGGCAATGCTTTTTTATATCGTTGTGTGAAAAAATAAAGCATTCCAAAGTCATTCACTAAAACATATCTATCTTCATCAATTTCCTCAAGCGTATTTTTAGCGATTTGCAAAGCCTCCTTATAAAGTGATTCTGCTTGGTCATAACGATGTTGGACTTCGAGGACTCGTGCTAAATAATGCAAAACGGTAATGTGAATCCTAGTATTACTTGCATTGGCTTGTTTAATGTGTTCTAGCGCTTTTTTATAATAACGAGTGGCATAGGTCATCGCACCTATATTTTCATAATAATAAGCATAATTGAAAGAAAGGTAAACGTATTCCAAGTATTGTTTGTACGTTTTAGTAAGCGCTAATTCCTTTTCATACCAGGCAACTACTTTGTCCTGCTGTCCAGATTGATAGAGCATATTTGTGTAGCTCTCCAAGTTGCTTAAATAGGACATAGATGCCTTTCCATCCAAGGCTTCTGTTTTGGACAACAAACTTAAATAACTAGCATCTGCTAATGCATAGTTTTCTATTTCTTCTGCATGAAAAGCTTGATAATACAGCCCATCTATCCAAATACTATCAGGAGGATTGAGTGCCTTTAACTCTGCACAAAGTCTTAGAACCAATTGGTGCTGTTCTTGATCACTTGCTGCTTCTATGTTTAAGAGCAATTGATTGGGGGAAGACTGTGCTAGTAAATAATGGCTAGAAAGAAGAAGGACTAAAAGTTGAAACGTTTTCATTAGGAGTGGTTTGGGACAATTTGAAATCTTGCTGAGCATACGTTTGTAGACGAATTGTTTTTAAAATACAAAAAATATCTACTTAGAAGTAGTACATTACTCTTTCTATAAACGAAAAATGCTTAATGTGATTATATATAAGCTGTGATTTGAACAAAAAAAATCAAAAGTTGTATAATTGAATATAAAAGCCGTTGTTATATAAATAACACTTCGTAGAGTTTTTAGTTTTTTGATGAAAAACATAAACCTTGTAGAGGCAGCGCAGCTAAACACATCTTACATTAGGTTGATTATCAGTTTACTAATTATTTGGGAGTGTGAAAGTCATCTAGCTGATAATCAATTTAATATGATTTAGCTACGCTGAGCCTTCGAGTTCTATACGAAGTGTTGATAAATACTAATTATAAAAAGTAATAATATGAAAGACATAGGAGATAGTTTACCTGAATTTTCTTTGAAAAATCAAGATGGGAAACTAGTACACAGCCAAGATTGGATTGGCGATCCTGTAGTTGTTTATTTTTATCCAGGTGATTTTACACCTGTTTGTACAGCACAGGCCTGTTCTTTCAGAAATCAGTTTAATGATTTTGAAGATTATAAGGTGCGGGTGATTGGAATTAGCCACGATGATGTGGCTTCCCACAAAAAATTTTCGACAGAAAACCAACTACCTTTCGATATCTTGAGTGATCCTAAAAATGAGGTGCGTGATTTATTTGGCGTGCCCAAAGGTGTTTTTGGCTTAATTTCAGGGCGTGTTACTTATGTTTTTGATGCAAAAGGCAAGTTGGCACTTCAGTACAAAGCAGATTTAAGGGCAAAAGAACATGTTAAAAAGGCTTTGAAGGCAATACGGTTATTATAATCTAGTATGCAAAAGTATAAGACAATTAGAGAACTAATTTCTTGTTTGTCCTGTTAACGCTATTATAAGATGTTTTAACAAGTCGCTAATTTATTCTATTAAAGAGTGTTAATCCTTATCGGTAAATCAGTACTTTTATGTTTCTTTGTTATAAGTTCACGATGGTTAACTATAAGGACTTATTTTAATAACAATAAACAACGTACGTATTTATGTTTGGTTCGAAGCTCTTACCATTGGTGATTTGTAAAAAGCCTGCTTATTTAAGGCAATGTCTTTTTGTACTATTTTTATTCATTAGTCAAAATCAGCTTACTTATGCACAACAAGATTCAAGCATTCAAGAAATCGATACCATTGGAGATTCCCAGTTTTTACGAGAAAGTCGGGCAAGAAAAAGGCTCTATAAAAAAGAGGCTAGAAGGGAAAGGTTCCTTAGTACGCTCCCTAAAAACCATAATCCAAAAACAGCGACGCTTTTAGCCTTGATTCCTGGTGCTGGGCAAATTTATAACCGTCGTTATTGGAAATTGCCTATTGTGTACGGAGGTTTAGGCGCTTTGGGATACTTTACGGTTTCTAGTTATATAGAGTATAACTGTTTTCGTAAAGCATACCTTCATAGGGTTGATGAGAATAGTCTGACGAATGATGAATGTTATTTGGCAGATCCAGGATTAGATTCTTTGAGTCTGAAAATTTACAGGGATAATGCGCAGGAAAGCGCAGAGATGTTTGTCATTGGGATGACGATCTTTTATGGCTTAACCATTATAGATGCCTTTGTAGATGCGCATCTAATGAATTTTGATATTAGTAATGACTTGAGTATGAAAATACGACCAAAAGTGGAATACAATGTAGTGACTCGAAACTTTGTCCCAACAGTAGGTTTGTCCATCATTCCTAGATTGGCTGCTAAACCAAGTTATAAAGTTCATTTTTAGTAGTCCTTACGTTCCTATTGGAGTGTATTAGTTGTTAAAATATTTTTGCATAATATTTTTTAAACTAGCCTCATCTATAGGTTTGTTAATAAAGCCAATTGGATGGGTTTTTTTAGCTCTTGCCAACGTGGGTTTGTCGGAATTTCCTGTCAAGAAAATAATTGGAATTTGATATTTTTGATTAATAATTTCAGCTGTTTCAATGCCATCTTTATTTCCTGCAAGCCCGATATCCATCAATATAAAATCAGGGCGATTTTTCTCTAAGAAAGCAAGCGTTTCATCACCTGTTCGGGCTTCTCCAATAATGTCTAATCCTAGATTTTCTAGAATTCGTTCAATAAACATTTGGATGATCATATCATCTTCAACAATAAAAATTTTTTTTCCGTCCATTCGTAGGTCAGTTGTTTTGCTATTTGTAAGGAATAGGGCTATTGATCCTATTTTTTAATAAAAAGAAAGGCTCTTTTTATTAAAAAGCAGCACCTTCTTCCTAAGAGAACCTTACAAGTTATTATTATACCTCACTAAAGTAATTAATATTACTTATTAACAGTAATTAATTCTTTATTTTTTGCCGCTTTAAGCTTTGTTTATTAGATACTTAAACTTTATGGCGACACTCATAAATAATAAATTTACTGTTTTCGTTTACAATATTAATTTGGGTAAAAAGCAAGGATAGGTGTGTTTTATAATTTAAGTGCTTGTTGGCAACCAAAATAAAGCAACCATTAGGACTTATACACCTATGTACTTCTCTAAAAAGCGTTAAACTGGGCTGAATGTTTATCTCATGTTCAAAGTGAAAAGGAGGGTTTGAAACCACACAATCGAAATAATCGTCTTCAAAATTTGAAAGCGTATTATCACAATGAAAAAAAGTATTGGCAGCGCTTAAATTTAGCTTAGAAGATTCAATGGCTAGATAAGAATCATCTAATAAATGAAGGGCACAAGTTGAATTCTGTTTGCGTACTGCTGCTGCAAGTACACCATTTCCAGAAGCTAAATCTAATACACGCTGATCCTTGGGATCTATGGATAAATGTTCAATTAAAAATTGACTGGCATAATCAATGTGTTTTGCTGAAAAGACACCATAATATTGTTGAAAAACTTGCTCTTCAAAATTAATCTGATGCATGATGTTCTTCTCCTGAAAAGCTTTGGGCTTTTTTAGGATTAAGACCCTCGATTTTTTCCAAGCTCGACTTTGTTCTACTTCTTCAAAAAACGCTTCTGCTATGCTTAACATTTGTGGACTAAAATGCCTTGTCATGAAACCACAAAACAAAATAGCATCTTCTTTCCAATTCGCAGATAAAGTATATAAGAACAAACGGAAAAGTTCTAATGATTTGGGAATTTTAAGGAGTCCTATATCCAGTTTTTTTTCAGAGATGGTGAGTGGTGTGACAAAAGAAACCGCAGTCAGCTCTAATTGATTGTCAAGAAGATTTTGCTGTGTAGCGTTTTCGTCCGACTTATTGGTCTGAATGCTTGTAGGATGATAAGCATGCATCAAAGAAGTCAAAAAGCCAAAGCGATCATTCAAAATAACCAATTCTTTATTTTCTAAAGAATGTTGCTCTAAATGTTGCAATAAATGTTCATCTGCTGCGCTCCAAGCTTTCAAAGATTGATTTTTCTCTGAAACAGGACGGCTGATCTGATAGGATTGTTGTTGGTATTGAAAGTTCACGAGTTAAAATATGTTTAGTGCCCTGCGAATGTAAGGATTCTATTCTCAATAATACTTATTCGTATTGAAGTTTTTTAAGAACAGGATTAATTTGGTACGGCTTTTTAACTTAAAATGCTTGTTCATTACTCCGTTGAAAACCCGAAGGCTTAGCCTAGCTAAATCGTATTGCTTTGATTATTAGCAGGATGTACTTTATTAGTTAAAGTGCTAAGGAGCTGGTAATCAAATCAATGCAAGTCTATGACTCCCTCCGCTCAGTAGCAGCGTAGTTAATCAACGGATTATTACTTGTTATAATTCAACTAATAATCCTTAACCAAAGCAAAATGCCTGCTTTTTTTGAGGTAAAAGGCGAGTCGTAAGGTTATGGTATAATAGGCGTCATTATCTTTAGGATCACCTCTTTGTTGGTTTGGTTCTGTAATGTAACCATAGATATTAGTTGGATCATTTTCCGTAGAGCGACGTGCCAGGCCAGTTGCCAAAGTAGCTTTTTCTGCGTCAAAACTATTTCTAAAAATAGCAGGATCTACATAATCGGTAGAGACATCGTCTAAATAATCGGTAAAGGTAAACCGATGATTTACTTCTAAAGAAAGGAGCCATTCATGGTTGTGTTCCCATTGAAGCCCAAAGCCAACTGGAATAATAAATTGAACCAAGTTATAAGGATCTGGGCGACCATCTACAAGTCCTTGCCCTTCTGTTCTTAGAGGTTGTAAGTCTACCCAAGTGCCATTGTAGTTGGCTTGAGGGTTAGAGACTAAAAACCCAATGCCTAATACTCCGTAAGGAGAAAGGATGTTTTGTTTGGCATTGGTGTATCGACTACCTGTTAATTTAAAGTTATATGGAATGACTTGGCAGCTATTTGTCAATTCAAAAACATGTGCCTGGAAGTGCAGGTTGCGATAGTATCTAAACCAGCCATCTTTATCACTGTGTTGTGTTGCGGAAAAGTCTTTCCCCGTTAATTTGTCGTCTCCACTAAGGATAAGATAAGTCATTTCTAATCGAAACGAAAAATGCCCACCCATATTATAACGAGCAAAAAAACCAATAGAAGGGCGAATACTAGCAACATCTGTATCTGTGATAAACGATTGAGCAATAGCTTCTGTTCCGCCCAAATCTCCAAGGAACTGTACGGTACCTACATGAAAGCCAAGTTCAATAGGATATCGAGGTATGTATTGCATGCGTTTTTTCTTCCATTCTTTGTATTCATAATTTTGGGATAAGCAGGTGGTATGTCCTGCCAATAAAAGGAACCAAATTAAAAACTTGAGTTTCATTTAATATTTGAGTTTTTATAGACCAATAAAACAGTTTTACCTGTCTCAAAATCTATAATAGGGGAACAAGTACTTTTGGAAGCATTTGTCTAAATAAATTGAATAACTACTTAGCATTACTCCGTTGAAAAATCGTATTAGTTTGATTATCAGTAAGATGCACTTTTACTAGTTAAAATACTAAAAAGCTGATAATCAAACTAATGCAAGATGCTTTTTTATGTTTTTCATAGAACCCGAAGGCTCAGCGTAGCTAAAAACTAAAAAATCAACAGAGTATTAACTTAGAATAGCGCCTGGTAAATCAACACTATTTTGAGCGTTTTACTTTTTTGGGACAAAGCATTTTTTTAGTAATAGCATAGTTATTACTGAAAAATAGCCTTTCAAAAATGAATCGGTTATTTGATGCTAGGGACTTAAATGAATAAAAGCATAACAGAACATAACGAAGATTATTTGTACATCAGTTAGTCGAGTATCATCCTTTGGGGATTTACTAAACGTTCTGAATTGGATGTATTGGCATCCCAAATGAATGACCTACCTCGTTATTTGTTGTTGGGGGTCACAACAAAAATAAAGCAGGTAAAGATCTTCTATTTGATTGGTTATCAATTTATTGTTATTATTGTAATAAGTACTATTACTATGTGCTTCTTAATTAAAAATAGCAGGAATATGTTCACAATTAATTTTTTCAAAAATAAAGAACTAAATGGACTTAAACAAAAAAAAACTCTTTTATAGTAAAGAATCAACTATAAAAGGGCTTTTTTAATGCAAAAGAGTAATTTTTTTGCCAAAAAAATAAGCCTTTTCTGTATACAGAAAAGGCTTATTTGAATAATATGCATTATGTGGAATGATAGATTAAATGCCTAAAATTCAACATCTAAACGAACGGTGATGTTAGCTGGTGCATCAACCAAAGCAGGACGAATCATGTATTCTTGGTTGAGTAAATTCTTCCCAACCAAAGAAAGTTTTACAGCAGCAATCTCGTTATCATCTTTGTTTTTGAAGGCATAACGGTAGCCAATACGTGCGGAAACATTTGTAAATTCTCCACTATTAAAGTTTTCTCTATAATAGCCGATTCCAAAAATGTCATCGTCTCCTGGAACATTATAAATAATGTCTTCAAAGGCTTTGTCAATATTTTCCATGCTACTATTGTAATTCAAAGAAAAACCAACAGATAAAGCTTTGTCCTTTAAGAAAAATGCCTCGATGTCAAATTTTACATTGTGTACATTACGATATTTTAAAATATTATAATCTGTACTAGAAAGAGTTTGAATAATGGTATCTGTGTCCCAGTTTTGGAATTCAGGAGCAATAAACGTATATCCAGCCAAAACATTAAAACTAACAGGACCTATATTACCCGTTCCCATAAGACTAAACTCAAAACCTCTAATTCTAGTATCATCCACATTGATGGATTGAAAGAAGATGTTTGCAGCATTAGTTGCCGTAGGATCTCCACCACCAAAGGTGAATTCCATCATATCTTGATACTCTGTCCAAAATCCAGACAAGTCAATAAAGCCTTTCCAATTTCCAATTTTAAAACCCTGTTTGATTCCAATCTCAGCAGACCAACCCGACTCAGGTTTTAATTCAGGATTAGCCAAAATTGCTAATGAGCTACCAACACCGCTACCTACTTGTGTTGCAATGTATCGCTCTGCAATCGTCGGATAACGATAACCTTCTCCCCAAGAAGCTCTAATAAATGTGAATGGCGTTAACTCATAGTTTAGACCAACACGGAACCGAGGTCTTGGAACACCTGATTTATCAATAGAGTTAGGCTCAGGATTTTCGACCAATTGGGCATTTCTAGGGTCTATTTGAACAGAGTCAGGGCTAACAATGTTAAAGACTTCCCAGCGAACACCAAAAGTAAGGTTCAACTTTGTGTTTTCTGAATTTTTCTCTTTGATAAACCCTTGCTCACCTTGTATGTAAGCACCTGCATTGTAGACCTTGTAATCAGCATTACCAAACAACTGAGAACGAGAGAAGGTATATGTTCCGACAGCTCCAGCAACTAATTTAAAATCACCAAAGAAAGAAGACTCTACTTTGAATTTTCGTTGATATTGATATTCTCCATAAAATAAATGAGAAAGGTTTGATTGATTTTGACCGTTTTGGTTGCTTACATGATAATAGCGTGTTTGTAATCTATGACGACCATCTTTGTTATCATAAGCGGTTAAAAATGGATCTACATTAAAACGCATAATGGTTGATTCTGTAATCGTTCCTGCTAATGGCTCATAGATATGATCTGCATTATTGGATCCAGAGCCAAATAGGAATTTTCCTGTATTGTTCCACAAGAAAAAACTAGAGGATTGACCATAGTTGAAATTCAAGTTAACCCCTGCATTTACCTTTGTACTAAAACGGTATCTATTGTTTGCAGTGATACGAAACTTACGCTCATAAGCACCTGCACGATAAGAGTCTTGATAGAAATAATTTCCACCTAAAGTCAAATCATATTTACCAATTTTGCGTCTATGGGCAAACTGAACACCCAATTCAATAGGCTTTCTATAACCATTACGACCAGACAAAAGTTGTGGGCTTAAAGTATCTGCGTCATTAGGATCGTTATCAGCAGCATCCCAAACTTCTATAGAATCTCTTTTCCACCAAGCAGTTACAGGGCGCTTAGGGTCTAAGAACGAAGTTTGAAAAACAGAAACTTTTGTAAAGGGCTTGTTTTTAGCATAAGCCGTACGGATGTTAATAATTCCATTCAAAGCAGAAGAACCATACACAGCAGAAGCGGCTCCTTTTACTACTTCAATTTGAGAAATATTCTCAACTGGAATATCACGCCAGTTCGGTTGTCCTGCATCTCCAGATAATAAAGGAAGGTCATCGACCAACAACAAAACACGACTACCTGCACCATAAGAAAAACCAGAACCTCCACGAATGTTTGCCTGTCCATCGACAACAGAAACACCAGGAACTTTGTCTACCACTTCATCAACTTTAGTTGCATTGGTATTATCGACCAAATCTGGTTGTATTACATCAATAGAAATAGATGATTTACCAACAGAAGTTTCAAATCTAGAAGCGGTTTTGGTAACGATTTTTAATACATTAACCTCTTCCGACATGTTAATGTTTAGTTCTAGCGTTTGCCCATCTTTTATAGTAATCTCTTTTTTGTAAGTAGAATATCCCATATAACTACAAGATAAATCATAGGTACCAGCAGCAACAGATATTTGATAGGCACCTTCCATGACGTCCGAAGAACCACCAGTTACAAAATTACCTTCCTTGTCATTGATACGAATCTCGGCTCCCAGCATCGGCTCATTTTCTATAGAGTCCATCAAAATTCCTTTGACAGTTCCTTGTCCAAAAGCAACAGAACTCATTAGAATCAGGGCGATATTAAATAGCCAGTATATTAGTGTTTGTCTTTTCATAAGTCTTTTTATAATTGAATTAATTAAAAAATAGTACGTTTCATTCTCAACATAATATTCGTTTTCTAAAGGCGAAACGTGAATTTTTTGACTTTAAAATCAAGTAAAAATAGTACAATATTTGTTTTTAACAAGCTAATAATTAAATATCCTCTGTTAAAGCATTTTAAAAGTAAAAATAAAGAGGCGGAGAAGTGGAAAGAAAAGACATTACAGGGGAGAAGGATATCTAATTTGTTGTCTTTTGATAAAGAGTTACTTAGAGCCCTTTTTTTGAAGCTGCTTTTGCAGCCAAGTTGTTCTTTTTTTTCTGAAAAATAATTTTAAGTTTAAATAGAAGAGTTTTTATTTTTTTTTAGAAAGTTTCTTTTATAAAAAAAGGAGAAGGTGGATTTTGAAGCTGGAAGAAAAAAAATTGTTAAAGAATTGTTGAACTCTCAAATAAACCACTATTTTTGTTTTGGTTGAAGATGGAATCTCTAAAATCAAACCTATTATTAAAAAATAAAATTAACTTTTCTTTATGAAAAAATTAGCTACATTATTTGCAGCTTGTTTGATGACAGCAACTACGATTGATGCACAAACTTGTTGTTCGCCTAACACTGTTGCCCCACAGATTACACCAGGTTTTTACACGACTAGTCAAATTGGAGGTAGTACAAACACACCTGCGGCAGTATTGGGAACGACTGCTTCTGCAGACTTACCAACAATAGAATTTATTATTACTAAAAGAAATAGCCCAGCCTTAGACGATACAGGAGTACCTGATACAACTGGTGGTGGTGGTGATGTAATCATTGGCGCAGATGTAGATGGTATTTTTATGCCAGATGATATGGGACGCTATGGTGTTACCTTGAATGCGGGAGATACTTTTGACTTGACTGCTGTTGGATATGATTTGCCAGTAATTAAGGAGTTAGCAGATTCTTTATTGAATGGAACTTCTCCAGGTTCTGGACCTTGTTGTGGTTTGTTTACTGTTATGGCAATTGTTTTGAATGAGCCAGCGATTGCAGGTTTTTGCGATAGTGTAAACAATGCAGGAATCTACAATTCAACGCAAATTAACGGAATGAACGAAGTATTGACTGTTTTTGACGTATTCTCTAAAGGTCAAACTTCTATTGGATCTTTGGTTTCTACCTTGGAACTAATTAACGACAATGGTACTAGAATTTCTACAGATTGTGGTGGTACAGGAGCAAATGACTTTATGTCTTTTGGTATCAATAGAACGGCTCAATATGGTTATGACAGAGAAGGAACAATTGCTGTTCAAAAATTGAGCGATGTTTCTTTGTTTATGTTGTTTCCTAATCCAGCAACGGATGGAGCTGTAAATATCTATTTTACAACTAAAAAAGAAGTAGACTTAAACATCAACTTATTTGATGCTTTAGGACAACGTGTACACCACCAAGTATTGGGTAATGTTTCTGGTGATTTTAACACAACTATTCCTGTTAGTAACCTTGCAGCTGGAATGTACTATGTTGAATTAACAGACGGATACAGCAATCAAGTACTTAAAGTTATTGTTGATTAATCAACCCACGTTTGTATAGATTTAACATTATAAAATAACTATTCTACTAGTTATTTATTATGTTTGATTATTATATAAGTTATTGAAACTACAAATTATGTAATTATACATAATTTGTAGTTTTTTTTTATTAAATCTTAAAAATTAAACGATGAAAACAACCTGTTTTTTAAAACCCCTGATGTTGCTCTTATTTCTAAGTAATTATTTGATGGCACAAAACAAATGCTGTAGTTCAATAACCATTGCTCCAGAACTTGTCCAAGGAATTCATGGAACACCAATACTAACGAATCAAAACACAACAGCACCTGTTTTGGCAATAAATGCTTCCGCAGATTTGCCAAATGTAGCCTATGTGATTACCAAAAAAAATGTCCCTGCTCTGAATGACCAAGGACAGCCAGATACGCTTGGTGGAGGTGGTCATGTAGTCCTTGGAGCCGATGAGGATGGTGTTTTTACGCCTGATAGTAAAATGCGTTATGGTATTGGTTTAGCAGAAGGTGATAGCTTGGAAGTAACAGCAGTTGGCTATGATTTAGTAATGATGCAAAACCTAACAGATTCTTTACTGAATGGAGTATCTCCAGGCTCAGGACCTTGTTGTGGTATGTTTGCGGTTATGGCAGCAGTCCTAAACAACCCAGCTTTGGCAGGTTTTTGTGATAGCTTAAATAGCGTTGGAATTTACACAGGGTCGGATGTGACAAACTTTGAAGATGTCTTGTCTGTTTTGACGGCCTTTTATATGCTGGAACAATTGTCTGTGGAGTCTATTGTTGCTAGCTTTAACATTATGAATGCTAATGGTGCATTTATTTCTGTTGAATGTGGTGGAGCGGGAATGAATAATTTTGTTCCTTATGGAATGCATGTAAATCGTCGATATGTTTATGCAATAGGGGCAACAGCCAATACCTGTTGCTCTGGTATCACTGTTGCTCCTGAATTGAGCTCAGGAATGCACGGAACGCTTATTAGAACAAACGAAAGTACACCAATTCCAGTTTTGGCTGTGAATGCCTCTGTAGACTTACCAAATGTAGAATATCTTATTACAAAAAGAAATACTGCTGCTCTAGACGCTTTAGGACAAGCTGATACGACTAGAGGCGGTGGAGATGTTGTCATAGGAGCCGATGAAGATGGTGTTTTTATGCCAATGGATAAGACACGTTATGGTCTTACACTTGCTGTTGGAGATACATTTGAGCTGACCGCTGTAGGCTATGATTTAGTGGCTTTTAGCGTTTTAATGGACTCTTTATTGAATGGAATGCAGGGAGGATCGCCTTGTTGTGATTTGTTTGGCTTTTTTGCTTTAGGTCTAAATAAACCTTATTTAGCAGGCTTCTGTGATAGTGTTAATAATGCAGGAATTACAGGTGCTATGGATATTAATAATATGGAAGAAATATTACCCATATTTGATGTGTTTAGTAATAGTCAGACTTCATTGGGCAGTATGCTTGCCGCTTTAGAGTTCTTGAATGCTAGTGGGAGTTTTATTTCTCCAGACTGTGGAGGAATAAGCGCAAACGATTTTATGCCTTATGGAATGCATCTAAAGAAGCAGTATGCTTATGGAGTTGATAACGCTTTAGTAGTTAGAGATTTGAGTTCGGTTTCTTTGTTTGTTGTTTATCCGAATCCCGTCAAGGACGATCTATTGAATATTAATTTTACAACTCAGAAAGAAGTAGATGTAGTCATTCGCTTATTTGATGCTTTGGGGCAAGAAGTACATCACCAAGTTTTAGATCAAGTTTCAGGTAATTTTAATACAACGATTGCCACCCAACATCTTTCAGCAGGAGTTTATTATCTTGAATTGGCAGATGGAGAAAGTAGCAAAGTACATAAAGTGCTTGTTAATTAGTATTAGCTATGCGAATCAAGGGCTAAAACATCAATAAATCGTACATTTAAAACAGGGTTATCTCATTTTACAAGCCTACTTTTTAAATGTTGAATGCTAAATGTTTTTTTATGCTATTGAGCATTCAACATTAAAAATTCAACATTAAACATTCTAGTGAAGCCTTTATTCCCCTTGTTTATTTATCAGACCTATATTTTAGCTCTTGATTCGCATTAACTGTATTAGTTTATGAGTGATAATAAAATCCATAGAGCGCTTTTTGCGGTCTATGGATTTTTTCTTTTGATAGATTTTATTTCTTAGAACTTGCGTTTAAGCTCCATTTATTTTTTTGGTTAAAAACTAAAAAATTCATGAATTAATGAA
>CALDEP010000426.1 GCA_937942475.1 uncultured Aureispira sp. | reverse complement strand
GCTGTAAAAGTAGCAATGTAAGCACCCAGCATACGCCCCAAATGCCTTAATAACCATTCTCTAGGATGATCCAAGCCATTGCGATAAACCAACAAATCAGCTATCGCCAAAACACCTCCAATAGAACCAAAAATGCCTAGAATAATCGTCAAACGCCCATTCCCATTGAACCAATCATAAGCAGCCAAACTAAGCATAGCCAAAGCCGTGCACAACATGATTGCAGTGGCTAATTTATCAACAAATTGAGGGGCTTTATTTTTGATAATCGTAGCGCGATAGCCCGTGAAAATCAAATAAAAACTAAAAATACCGGTTACCAATAAAAATAAATTGATAGGATTACTTCTTAAAGAAATAATCGTAGAAGTGATGGCAACAAGCACCATTGCCCAGAAATAAACTAAGCCACTTTTGTTGTGCAAAGCTTGTCCTTTGGGAGCAAACATAGCGACTAAACCAATCGCCAAAGCCGTAAAACCAGCTGCAATGTGTAGATATAAAAAGAAGGTGTCCATTGGAAATAATTTTGTTGTTGAGGAAGGCTATTGTTCTATTTTTTGATAAGAATTTAAAATTCCTTTGATCAAAGAAGAGCTAAAACCACGATGCTCCATTTCGTTTAATCCAGAAATGGTACAGCCCTTTGGAGTCGTTACTTTATCAATTTCTTCTTCGGGGTGTTTGCCGCCTTTTAATAATAATTCAGCGGCTCCTTTGACGGTTTGTTCGGCAATAATACCAGCTGTAATGGCGTCAAATCCAATCTCAATGCCGCCTTGCATCATGGCACGAATAAAACGAAAAACAAAGGCAATTCCACAAGCACCTAAAACCGTAGCCGCTTCCATTAATTCTTCTTTGATAGCGACAGAAACACCTAGTACACTAAACAAATCAAAGATGGCTGTATCCTGCTCTGTTGTGGCATATTGAGAACAAAAACAAGTAATTGACTCTTGAATTTCTATAGCCGTATTGGGCATGGCGCGAAAAACAGGTAATTCAAAGCCAATCGTATTGACCATTTCTTGAATGGTAATTCCTGTAGCGACCGAAACTAAAATATGCTTTTTGGCATCCAAAACAGGGCGTATTTCTGTCAATACCTCTGCTACTTTATAAGGTTTTACGGCAATAATGATAATATCGGCTTGTTGGACGGCAGCAATGTTGTCTTTGCCAACCTGAATGCCTTCTTCTTTTAAGTACGCCAAACGTTCTACTTTGTTACGAGTAATAAAAATATTGTTGGCGGTGTAGCTTTGGCTTTTGTACAAACCTTGTGCAATGGCACTTCCTAAATTTCCTCCACCTAGAATGGCTATTTTTTGCATGATGATAAGACTGAGTTATATAAATGAAAAAGATTAAAGAATACAATAACTAAAAAAAATAAATAGAAAAGAGCTTTAGGAAGCTACAAAAAATAAGTTTTTGTAAATTGAGGAATTATTAACAAGAAAAGAGCCATGTCAAAAAGACTAATTGAATCAAAAATAACCATCAAGGCACCAATCCAAAAGGTATGGGCAGTGCTATCTAACTTTGATAATTATCACCAATGGAATCCTTTTACCCCTAAAATTGAGGTGAAAAATGAAATTGGAAGCACGGTAGGTCTACACGTTCGATTGAATCCGAAGTCTAGCAAAACCATCTTGCAGAAAGAAACCCTTCTTAAATGGGAGGAAGGAAAATGCCTAGAATGGGGTATCAAAAATTCTTGGTTCGTTCAGACAGTACGAATCCAAAGCTTAAAGGCAATCGACGAAAATACAACAGAGTATTATACTTCTGATGCCTTTGAAGGCCCTTTAACAGGACTTATTTTGCTCCTGTATCGCAATAAAATACAGATTGGTTTTGATGATGTTTGCACCGGTCTTAAAAAGGAAGTCGAGGGTTTGTAATTGATGTTATGCCATAAAATAATAAGGTTTTAATAACTCAAGTTACGCATGAAAATAATTAGGTTGCGAAGGATTCTAATGTAGTTTAACAGGTGGTTCTAATGTTGAATGCTGAATTTTTAATATTGAATGATTTATAGCATTATGAACATTAAAAATTCAGCATTCAGGATTAAACATTAAAATAGCACAACATAACTTACAAGTTAAAGCCTAATTCCTTCAATAGCTTTTCAGAAGCTGCCCAAACTTGTTGTCCATTTTCTTCCACATAAGCAGGATCTGCCATCAATTTATCTTGCATCATGTGCAAATATAAATTACTTTGACCTTCCATTTTGGGACTACAAGCAAAATAAACCGCAGGGCGAGAAGCTTTGATTGGCGTCTGGAAAAATGTTTTGAAAACCAACCACAAAATAGGTTTTAGAACAGTAGGAGAGTTGCGAGAAATGTCGCTGTGTACAGCACCAGGACAAAGCGTAAAAATAGATAAATCCTTCCCTTCATTCGCATAACGACGATGGAGTTCTACGATAAACATATTTAGAATGAGTTTGTAATAACCATAGAACTTAACCACCTTGGCGGCACTGTATGGAATGGGTTGCCCAAAGGTGGTATAATCAATTGGCAAATCAACTCGATGCGACTCAGAAGAAACAAAAATAAGCCTTGGACGAGGCGTGTTTTTAGGTTTTATAATTTGATGTTGTAATAATAAATTAACAAAATAAAAAGTAGACAAGTAATTGACTGCAAACATCAAGTCCAAGCCATTCGCCGCCTCCTTGCTTCCTGCCGAAACCATCCCAGCATTACAAACCAAAATATCAATCGTAATATTTTGTTCTTTGAGTCGTAAGACCAAATCTTGAATGGATTGTAGTTCTGATAATTCAACAAATTCCATGCGGACATTTTTGTTGTCACTCAACTGCTGAATTTCTTGCCCTTTTTCAGGAATGCCACTTCGAACCGCCATAATAATATTTCCGCCACGTTTGGCTAATTTTGTGGCAATAGCAAATCCCAAACCCGTATTAGAACCTGTTATCAAAACAGTTTGACCATCAATACGATCTTTGTCACTTAGTATCTTATCTGTTTTTTTTGGGAACAACACATCTTTAATTCCTGTAACCGTCGCTTTGAAGGTGCTGTCAAATTGTTTGTTATTATCACTCATCTTATCCATTGCTTTTAATCTAAAAATAGGGGAGATTTATTTTATTTTAATCTGGGGTGTGCGTCTAAATAGAATGAAAAATCTTTTTCTATAGAAGTATTGGTCAATCCAAAATCAGCCAAATTGTATTCGTGCTTGCCGTATTTGTTCTTTTTATTGCGAATGGTTGCCTGTTTTAATTCAGCTTCAATTCTAGCATCCCAAGGGCGACCAATTTGAGCATAAATAGTTTGAATACAAGCAATTGGATCTTTGATTAAATCCGTATAATAAAGATCAATAACCTTCAAATTAGGATTGTTTTTACGAACAGCCATGGTATGTTTCAGCATGCTAATATTCTTGTTCACCCAATGATTGGCGACCGCAATAGGATCAACCTCTTTGCTGAAAATTTTACGACTGTGATAAACCATGCTGCAAAAAGAAGGAATACATTCTGTGGGATGGCGATGGGTGTGAATAATCACTGCTTCGGGAAACTTTTGGGTGACAACATCCATGTATTCCAAATGCTGTGGCGTTTTCAAAATCCAAGTCTTAGCCGCTTTTTTCCATTCCAAAACCTGCAACATTTTTACCATCCAATCATAAGCAATTCGATGATCTTGTGCCGCCACCCATTTGCTAAAACTAGGTACATTCAAAGTCGCTTCAGGAATGGCACTTAGTAAGGTCATGTCATTGAGCAAAATTTCTTCCTCTGGGCTGTCAAATTCCACTGGATGAATGCTAAAGAAGATGGGCGACATATAATGAAGTGCCTTTTGACCCATCAAGGCTTGTTTGATGCGTTTCTTTTCCTCGTTTTTCTCCTTTAAAGGGATAGGGTTGAGGGCTTCCCAAGATAATAAGGCTCGATTATCACGATCAGAAGCCAACAAACGCTGCAAAAAAGTAGTGCCCGTCCGTTGCAAACCTGCTATGATAATGGGCGCTTTTAAGGGCGTTTCTAGAATCTCAGGCTGCTCTTTAAATAACTGAACGGCTCTTAAACGATTTTTCAAAACTCCTTTCAAACGCTCTTTGTTGGCAAAGGCACCAAAGGGATGCAAGTTTGCTTCTTCATTCATCGAATCGCAAAGGAGCTGCAAGCGATTTTCATAATCACTAGCACCAAAATCAGTACAGCCAACGCTTTTTTGCACAGAACGTATCAATTTATTAGCATCAATTTGAGTATTGGAAAACAAGCGATTGTAAGCACGAATTAAAAAAGGATATTTGGACTCTAAACTCATTATTTTTGATTGGTCAGATTAGGAATGTCAGTAAATTTAATCACTTCAATATTTGGTTGTGGGTTACTATCGGCATAAGCCCAACGCAACAACATTGTCCCTTCATTGTGATGTACAGTGTCAATCCAGTTTGGATGCGCTGGTTTCTGATGGGCAACAAAAATCTTGACACGACCATCTGGCTCAACCTCTGCGGTATGCATGTTAATATGAATATTGAAATACCGATAATCCAAAGACTCCATCCAATAATTGTTCAATTGGAAGTTCCAATATTTACATTTTGGTGGCGTAAAATGAATGTAGAGCGCTTCATCGTCTGCTAGTTTCCAATAACTGTGATAATACCAAATGTTATTATCACCACCCGCAGCGTTCGAGATTTCTGGAGAAAATAGCGGCAATTGATTAGGATGCTTGGTAAAACCTGTGGTCCATTTTGAGAATAAAAAAGAAGCACCAGCAACAAAAGTTCCCGCCATATTTAAACCATTATAAACCAATTCAGGACTCAAAGGCAAGGGCTTTTCAGAACCACCAAGACATTCAATATGGACTTCAGCAGCGACTTCGTTTTTGGTGTCCATAAAGGTTTGTCGAAGCATGAGTAGCGTGGTTTCTGCTTCAATTTTTAACCAGTTTTTTCCTTTTTCTGGACGTTCTTTAGTAACGAAAATTTCGAAAGAACCATCGGCTTCAAATTCAATATTACTGTCCTCTATCACATCACAAGGAGACAAACCTCCAGTACTTCCATAACTCCCGTTTTGAGTGAAAAAACCCATGTAAAAAACAGAGTTTCGATTGCCCCAAATGCGATATTCGAAGGCACCACTAACTTGTGCATTAGAATAATGATTGTCTGGGTTGTCGGCACCTAGTTTTACCGTTTCATGCACCATTCGCTTAAAACTCGGAAACTGAGGATCAGCATGTTCTATAAAGGCATCTAAGCCTGCTCTAGTCAATCGAGATAGATAACGAATGCCTTCTGCTTGTTGAAAAGGATCTAGTGGCGCATTACCATAAAGAAGTGAAGTACCTGCCGTTTTGAGTGTGTCACAGAAATCTTCCCAAGCTTTTCCCGTTACAATTTGTTGATGGATAACATCTTTCTCTGTTTTGCCTAAGACCTTGTTTTTTAAATTCTTTACTTTTTTGTAGGTATTGGCAATTCCAAAAATTAATTTTTTCATACGATCTGAATTAAATGAAGCAAGATGCCCGTCATTTTCAAAGTGGCTAATATCTTGCTTCTTACACCATCTAATTAAAAAAAAAGCAATCCCTACCGAAGTGAGATTGCTTTTTTTAAATATCTTGAAACTGGAATCTTACAATTCCAAGGCTAGATTATTTTTCTTTACTGCTTCAGCAGAAGAAGATAAGTGTGCTTTTTCTGCATCGCTCAAGTCGATTTCAACAACCTTCTCGATACCATTTTTTCCTAATACAACAGGAACTCCAATACAAAGATCAGACAAGCCGTACTCTCCTTCCAACAAAGTAGAACAAGGGTAAATTTTCTTTTGGTCACACATGATAGCTTGAACCAAACCAGAAACAGCAGCACCTGGAGCATACCAAGCAGACGTTCCTAATAATCCAGTCAAGGTAGCACCACCAACTTTAGTATCTTCCATTACTTGGTTCAGACGCTCTTCAGAAAGGAAGGAAGAAACAGGCACAGAATTACGAGTAGCCAAACGAGTCAAAGGAACCATTCCTTTGTCAGAGTGACCTCCGATAACCATACCATCTACATCAGAAATTGGAGCTTCTAATGCTTGAGCCAAACGGTATTTGAAACGAGCAGAATCCAACGCTCCTCCCATACCAATGATTCTATTTTTAGGCAAACCAGTTGTTTTGTGTACCAAATAAGTCATCGTATCCATTGGATTAGATACCACAATGATAATTGTATTTGGAGAATGTTCTACTAAACTAGCAGATACAGACTTAACAATACTAGCATTAATTCCCAACAACTCATCACGAGACATTCCTGGTTTACGAGCAATACCAGAAGTAATCACACAAATGTCAGAATCTGCAGTTTTGCTATAATCACTAGTAACACCAGTAACTTTAGTATCAAAACCATTTAAAGAAGCTGTTTGCATTAAGTCCATTGCTTTTCCTTCCGCAAAACCTTCTTTGATATCGAGTAATACAACCTCTGCTGCAAAGTTTTTAATAGCAATGTACTCAGCACAACTAGCACCTACAGCACCCGCACCTATAACCGTTACTTTTCTCATGTCTAAATTTTATTTTTCTATAATATCAGTTGGATAATCATTTTAATGGGCACATTTTACTTTAGTTAACTGTGGTTCAGTTTATTAAGCTTTTTTTTGTGCAAATATTAATCTATACTTTGTGTAAAAAGAAGGAATATGCAAAAAAAAACTGGTTTTTCCTTGTTCTTGCCACATAAATGTAAAAAAAAAGCCTTTTAACGGTCTTTTTTTTTTAGATGTTTTTTGGTGTTAAAAAAAAACTTTATCATTGAATAATACGTTATACCTATCCAATCAACAATTAAAAATCATTTTTTACACTAAAAAATAACCCAAACTATTCTTTTAGTATTTTAAAATAAAGGGGGCTATGCTTGTCATTAATAAGGGAATAATAAGCCTTGTGTATTGGTAGAGTTTTCCAAATAATAATTGGTTTTAATAGGCAGTTACAGGATATAATCAAGACCTTCTGTCATACTATGTTCAATTCTGCAAAATTTTCGTGCTAAAAATTGCTATACCCAAAAGTTTTTACTTTTTTTGAGGTTGATAAAGAGTACTGATTAAGTTGGTTTCATTACTCTTGCGACTTATCAAATTCATTATATTGATACTATGAGAGGTTATATTATCCATAAATAAATGAAATTTTGGAAAGGCAATCAAAAGCATTGGTTATATATTTATTAATTCATTTTAACTCAATCCAAGGTTATGGTTCGTTGTTTATTATATGTAATGGGAGTGGTCTTGTTATTAGGAATTCAAAACTCTAGCGTACAAGCTCAATCTCAAAATACTACACACAATCATGCGCAATGTGGTGTAGATCTAACTGAAGGTCAGGCTATTAAAAATCGTATGCTTGATAACAGAAGAAATAGAGTCGAATTACTAGAAAAATTCGAAAGAGGTCGTGGTAACGATAGTACCGTTTACGTACCTATACAGTTTCATATTGTTAATAAAAGTGATGGAACAGGAGGAGAAAGTAATCAAGATATTTTAGATAACTTGTGTCGTTTAAATGCCGATTATGCAGGAATCAATGTAGAGTTCTACTTAGCAGGACCTACACGTGTTATCAATCAAGACTTGCTATATACGAATAGTTTTGATAATGGAATGGCAAATTATTTCATGGGATTGTATCGTGTTCCTGGAGTTGTAAATATTTTTGTTGGTAACCAAATTTCTAATAGCCAATCAGGTGGTACTACTTTAGGGTATTATACAAGTGGTTTGGATATTATTTATGCGATCCAAGCTTCTGTAAGAGGAACAGGAACAACTTTAACACATGAGTTAGGTCACTTCTTTGGTTTGCCTCATACCTTTTTTGGTTGGGAAAACAGTCAGTATGGTGATGTAATGGCAAATACAACTGGTCGTACACCTACCATTACACTAGCTGGTACTCCAGTAGAGTATATCGCTCGTGAAGGTGGGTTGGAAAACTGTCAAATTGCAGCAGATGCTTTTTGTGATACAGATGCAAACTATTTATTTGGATTCTTTGGAGGAACTTATAACAATGGTTGTGATTATGCTGCAACAGCAATGGATCCTAGAGGTTGGTTGTTCCGTCCAGATGTTATCAACAGCACGCCAAGTCGTTATAAAATATTAGAAGGAGAGTCTTCTTTGGACGAAATGTGGTTGAAAAACAATTCTAGTAAAGATAGAATCTACCCTAAAACATTAATCGTAGTAGAAACCGAATATACAGTAGGTGGTACAACAACTATGATGTGGCAAGATACAATTGGTGATTCTGATTCAACAGATATCTATTGTAACACAAACTCTGATGATAATATTATCGGAACTGGAGTATTAGATGTTGCAAAAGGTTTTATCAACCTAAACAATCATCGTTTGGAAGTAAGTGTAGCAGCGCCTTCTGCGTCAAGTTTGACATTTGAGGCAGCTCCTGCTGAATACTCGATTACTCCTGCTTCTGGCAATTACAGAACAGATATGGATAGCTTGAGAGTAACAAATACAAGTACAACAGTTACTGTTGCTGCTGGTACAGATGTTATTGCTACAGATATTTTTTATAATGGAAATATTCAAGTTTCCTCTGGAGACAGAACCTATCCTTTACCAAATGCATTAGCACCAGGAGAGTCTTACACATTCGCTCCTATTGATTTAAGAGTTGATGCAACTACATTGGCAGGGGCTACTTTTGGTGTCAATACTTATGCGCCTTACAGAGATACAACTGGAACAACTTCTGAAAATGTAATGAGTTATTACAGTGATGCTTGTGCAACTCAGTTTTCTGTACAACAAGGAGATGCCATGAAAATGGATATTGCTTCTAGAGGTTTCGCAACACTTTATTCTACGCCATCAGATATTACAATTACAGATACGGCTGTTGTTTTACATCCTGTAGACAATTCTATTGCTCCTCAACCATTGGTACATTTTGCATGGAATCCTGTTAATGGAGCTACTATGTACCAAATCTCTATTTATGAGATTAATGCAATTGGTGCCCCTTTGTTGGGTGGTCAACAGTTTGATGTAATGGTTACAGGTACAGATTACTGGCAAACGCTTAATTCTGGTAGCCGTTTTGAATGGGTGGTTACTCCTTTGAATGCAACAACATTCTGTGATGGAAGTGTGGCTTCTGACAAAGCGAAATTCCTAGTATTTAACTGGAATGTAGGAGTAGATAATATTGAAGCTGAAATTGAATCTTCTAAAATCTATCCAAATCCAAGTGGAGCTCGTCAAGACGTTTTACTAGAAATCGAATCTACTGTTGTAGGTGATGCTCAAGTGACGATCTTTAATGGTATTGGACAAGAAGTAATGCCAACACAAGCTATTTCTTTGGTACCAGGTAATAATGTTCAAAAATTAACTACTTCAACTTTGACAGCAGGTTTGTATGTTGTAAATGTGAAAACAGCTAATGGAATGACTAGTCACAAATTGGTGATTAAAGAATAAAAAACGTAGAAATCTTCTACTATAAAATACGAGAGGCAGTCTAAATTTTAGACTGCCTCTTTTGTGTTTTTTATCGCCAAAATTAAAAATACATTTGATAAAATGCTTTTCGTATGTCAACCAATACTTGTTCAACCTGTATTTTGTTGGGCACTTCTGCTAGCGTAGAGGTAGCATAGATTTTTTCAATTCTAGCAACCTTCTCTTCTGCTCTTTCCATCAAAGTATTGTACTCAAAAGTACCACTTCTAATTTCTAATAATGCGGCACGATTGGGACGACGAACGTTAATTTCGCCTGTAGACAAAATCTCTTCTGCCATATCTAAGAGCCTAAACGTGTGCATGATGTTTTTAGCATCGTAATTCTTACCATGTGCAATTGTATTCTCATAACGACTCTCATTCCGTTTGCTTACCCAATCCCAATATTGCTTATGGTCTTTACAATATTTTTTGTAACCATCTTTGTTGAAATACAAGATAGCAACTTGCTTTGCCTCTTTTGGAATACTACTCAAAACAATTGTATCAACTGTTTTGGGGCGGGTAATACCTTGAAAATTATATGATTGATTATTATCACAATACAAACCGTAAATGTCTTTCATGTGCGGAATATTAACCAAGCCACAAGATTCCTGCACCAAGTTCTGCTTTGCCAACCATGCTTTTAAATCAATTGCTCCTTGTGCATGTTGTACATAACAAAAATCCAGCACGCTTTTACGTTCTTTATCCATTGGATTCATGATTTTCTTGTTCAAACCCCTTGCTTTATTGATTTGAGACATGGCATAACCTGCAAAGGTATCTTTGCATTGTTTGGATAAAAAAAGCGCAGGTTTTAATTTTTTGAACAATGGATGTTCGTACAAAATACAGTCTTTAGGCGTATTTAGTAGCTCTAAGATATTAGGATTGTTTTTGTATAATAACTCCACAAAACGACCCAATTCATAGTAGACCTCATCATTTTTGGCATCATTGACTTGAGGAATATAATCTAAACCATAAAATGAATGTTGCGGCAACACAAAAACACCTTTGATATCGGTATCAGAAGAAGGCAGCGACAAGCCATAAGCTCTGCTACCACTAATTCCTTCAAATAAGAGTAATTTTTGTGTTTTAAGATCCTTAATCGTCAACATGTTAAGCCTTAATAAAATCTCTGAATAAATCGTTTAATAAAGCACTATTGGCTTGTTCTGCTGGTAATTCTTTTGCCTTCAAGGCAAGTTCTGTCAAGTTTTTAGTGATAAAATCTTGAATAATAGGAACAGGTGCTGTAAAATCACCTTCTTGTGCAGCAATTTTTCTTTCTGTTAAAGCTTGAATAGCAGCATAAAGCGTTTTTTCTGACTTTATTTGTTCCAACAAAGGCGCAAACTCCATAGGAGGCGCTGTTTTCTTATTACAAATCCAATAAGCCGCCAATAGTGGGCGCAAGACATAAAAGTATTTTTTAATGTCCATCAGACCATCTACCAAGCCTTTTTTAGAAGAACTTTTTGCCAAGCCTAAATAGTGAAAAGCGGTAGAACGTGGCTTAAAATAATCCTCCGTTAAATCCCACAACCTTGATTTAAAGTTATAAGGATCTAGATAAACAATAGGCGATTGTAACCATTCAAAAGGGCTGGCATTCGAGCCTCGAAATAAGCGCAAGGTTTTGCGCAACTCCCAACCTGTCAAATCCAATTCGTTTGCATCAATCGCAAAATCTAGCATATCTTTTTGCTCGTCAATAGACAGATACCAATCTTTAGTATGGACATACATAAATCGGACATCCCAATCGCTATTCGGGGAGGCAAAGCCCCAGGCTCGACTTCCTGATTCACAGGCGTAAAGAATTTTGATGTTGTGCTCCGTTTCTAGTTCTTTTAAACGGTCAAGGATTAAATTTTTCATTGTTTTAGTTTTAGACTTACCCAACTAAGAAAGGAATCTATTTCTTCCTTCTGGTCAAAACACCTTTTGGGAATGACATGTGCTTGGTTTTGATTGTTATACAAACAAATTAGATCCTCTTTTTCTTCTATTTTAGAAAACGTAGACCATTTGGCAGTGAATTCAGTGTTTGTTGTTGTTATAAAGACATTTTCTTCTGTAAACGTCAACTCTTTATCCTCACATTCATCCATGTATTGCTTGTAGTTCTGAACAAGCTGTTTCTTTTGCTTGTGATAGGTATACCATAAAATAAGCCCAAAAGTTCCCCAGGTAAGGAGGGTAATTACAATGTTAGAAGTCAGCGATCCTGTTTTTAGTCCATTATAAAAATGAGCAGCACTTACTATTAGAACTAGCGTACCAGAGATCAAAAATGTTTTGATTTTAGATTTATAATAATCGCTTAATTTAAGATAATCTTCTAGGGTAATGTTTGCTTTGATTGAAAAAGGAAGTTTCATGGTTGAAAGAGTTTTTTGAGAATAACTTTATACTTATGCTATTAAAATTAATAAGGGCGAATCGTTTTGACCACATCTCTGATGGTATTAATTTTTGTATCATCGTTCTCCCCATCAAAGCTGTATTCCCAACGATTTTCAAGGATAAAAACGTACTTGTCGTTTTGATTAAAAATACTAAGACTATCTGCCCCTCTAACTATATAAGGATAGTCTTCAAACTCTTTTTGTTTGTACTTTTTCCATTCTTCGATAGATAAAATAAGGATAGGGATTCTTAGTGCCAATTTTTGATTTACATCATAACCATTTGCTGTTTTTGGGTAAACCTCAATTCGACTACGAGCGAGATCAATCGGGTAGGGTTGCTCGGATTTCCAACTTAGAGGAATTGAAACCTCAAAACCATATTTAGGAGAAATAAACACTTCTGAAGCTACTTCTGATGTTGGACTAGGCTTTTTCGTTATGGTTCTTGTATTATTAATAAACTCATTGATCGCTTCGACCTTCATGGTATGATTACTTTGGCAACTGAAAACTATTGTCATTAAGGCTAACATAAATAGAGCTGACAAGAAAGTAGAAGGCATAAGAGTTGTTGATTTTAAGTTCATAGTAAATCTAATAAATAATGGATTATAATGACGAAATAATATTCATCAAGAAAGTCAAATTGCCTTTGAGTTTTAAGATAGAAACTGCTTTTACTAGTTAACTATTGGGGATACTGTATGTTTGGGAATTTGCAAAAAAAAAAGGAATTTTAAAACAAAATTTAGAGCACTATAAAGACAAGGCACTAGTTTTTTGGGGATAAGGAATGGGAAAAAGTTCCTTTTGACTCAGGAAGCCATTTTATAATAATATTTAATATAGTGTTTTGTGTTGAGAATTAATCGTAATGATAAAAAATAGTAAAAAAGAAAGGGCTAATTTTATTAAGTTTATTTTAAAGAGGAATTCGATTTTTTTGAAATTCTCAAAAAAAAAATAAACTTATAATCACTTTATATAGTGAATTTTGCTCGTTTTAGGTGCGATTTACCAAAAGGAAGCATTTATATTACGAATAGAGTTAAAAATATTTGGTTAAAAAGAGGTTTATTCTTATTTTTGCACTCGCTTTTTTAACTACGATATAATTATCTAAGTATTAAAAGCCGATCGAAAAATTATTTATTAACCTTTTAAAAACAAGCTTTTTCCACATGGAGAACCTTGAAAACGAAAACAACGAAGAGAAAGTTGTTGAAAACAATCCAACAGTAGAGCCTACTGTTGAAGCAGCAGTAGAAACGACTGTTGAAGAAACTGCAGAAACAATCGAAGAAGTAGTGGTAGAAGTTGACCACACAGATTTTGACTGGGATAAAGGTCCTAAAGGAGTATTGAACTACGAGGACAGTGTAATCGCAGAATATGAAGCTTTATACGAAAATACGTTAAGTTCTATTAAAGAATTTGAAATCGTTGCTGGTAGAGTTGTATTTATTACAGCTAGTGATGTTGTTTTGGATTTGAACTGTAAGTCAGATGGTTTAGTATCTCGTACAGAATTCCGTGACATGCCTGAATTGGCTGTTGGTGATGTTGTAGAGGTATATGTAGAAACTCAAGAAGACAAACGTGGACAATTAGTACTTTCTCGTCGCAAAGCTAAATTGTTAAATGCTTGGGCTAACATCGTTTCTTCTTTCGAAGAAGGGAAAGTAGTTACAGGTACTGTAATTAGCAAAACAAAAGGAGGTCTTATTGTAGACATTGATGGATTGGAAACTTTCCTTCCTGGGTCTCAAATTGATATTCGTCCAATTATTGATTACGATGCGTACGTTGGTAAAACAATGGAGTTCAAAGTAGTTAAAATTAACGAATCTATCAAAAATGCAGTTGTATCTCACAAAGCACTTATCGAAAGTGATTTGGAAGAGCAACGTCAAGCAATTATCTCTAAATTGGAGAAAGGTCAAGTATTGGAAGGTACGGTTAAAAACCTTACTGACTTTGGTGCTTTCTTGGATTTGGGTGGTGTTGATGGTTTGTTGTACATTACTGATATTTCTTGGGGACGTATTAAGCACCCAAGTGATGTATTGGAAAATGGCCAAAAACTAAACGTAGTAGTATTAGACTTTAACGATGATAAAAAACGTATCTCTTTAGGTCTTAAACAACTACAACCTCATCCATGGGATGTATTGGCAGAAAGTGTTGAGCCTGGTTCTATCGTGAAAGGTAGAATTGTGAACATTGAGGATTATGGTGCTTTCTTGGAAGTTACTCCTGGTGTTGAAGGTCTTATTCACGTTTCTGAGGTTTCTTGGAGCAGTCAACCAATCAATTCTCGCGAATTCTTTAAAGAAGGAGATGAGCATGAAGCGAAAGTGGTTACTATCGACCGTGAAGATCGCAAGATGTCTTTGAGTTTGAGAAAACTACAAGAAGATCCTTGGACAAACATCGAAGAGAAATATCCTAAAGGCTCTCAACACAAAGGTGAAGTGAAAAACTTGACTCCTTATGGTGTGTTTATCGAGTTGGAAGAAGGAATTGGTGGAATGATTCACATTTCTGATCTTTCTTGGACGAAACGTTTTGCTCACCCTGCTGAGTTTACAAAAGTAGGTGCTGAAATGGACGTGATCATTCTTGAAATCGACAAAGATAGCCGCAAACTATCTCTAGGACACAAACAATTGGAAGAGAATCCTTGGGATACTTTTGCTGATGTGTTCCCAGAAGGTTCTACTCACGAAGCTACTATCCTACGTCGTGACGACAGAGGTGCTATCGTATTGTTGCCTTATGGACTAGAAGCTTTTGCTCCTATCCGTCACATCAAGAAAGAAGATGGAACGTTGGCTGAGGTAGATGAGCAATTACCATTCAAAGTAATTGAATTCAACCGTGATGACAAACGTATCTTAGTTTCTCATTCTCGTTATTACTCTGATGCAAAACGCAGTGCAGATCAAGCAGACAAAGAAGCTGTTAAAGCTGAAAAACAAGCTGCTAAAAAAGCTGTTAAGCAAGTGAATTCTAGCACAGAGAAAAGTACTTTGGGTGATTTAAGTGCCTTCTCTCAATTGAGAGAGCAGTTGAAAAACGAAGATGCTACTGAAAGTAAAGAAGTTGTTGAAACGAAAGAAGTTGCTGACGAAAAGGAAGCTACTGAAAGCAAAGAAGACACTACAGAAAACAAAGATGCTGAATAAGCAATCTATTGTTTGAGAAATAAAAAACGGGTACGCAATTTTTGTGTATCCGTTTTTCTTTTTTACGAAAAAAACACCATTCAATGAATGTGTTTAAGAACTTAAATTTATCTCAATTTCGCTTAAGTATAAAAAAATAACAAAATGAAATTAATGAATTTAGTACTCATTTGTACTTTACTTTGGTCTTGCCAAACAAAGGTAGAAGATCAATCAACAACAGTAGACAAGGAATCGTCTAATACGCCAGTAGCTCCCAAAATGGAGTTTCAGAATAAAGCGCATGAACTAGTGTATAACATGGTTCAAACGGTAGGAGATTATGATCAATTAAAAGCGCTTAAAGACGTTACGTATAAATATACTTATCAAACGCCAGATAATAAGGTGGACGTTTCTATGGAGAATTATATCTTTGAAGGAGAACTATCTTATGGAAGTTATTACAAACACGAACGTACCTTTCCAGAACTAGAAGGCAAGATAGAACAGTGTTTTGATGGTAATTCCTTTTGGTTTAAGCACAATGGAACGCTTTCGGCAGATGAGAAATACTTGAAGCGGACACAGTTTAGTAGAAAAACTAATTTTTATTGGTTTGCAATGCTGCAAAAACTATTAGATCCAGGGATCAAGTATACGTATTTAAAAGAAGAAACAATTAATGCCCAAGAATATGATGTGGTTAAAGTGTCTTTTGATTCGGAGAAACCAACGGACATTTATCAGTTGTATATTAATAAGAAAACAAATCTAGTAGATCAATTCCTATTTACAGTGGCTGATTTTAATAGCATGGACCCTCGTTTGATGAAGATGGAATACGAAGAAGTAAATGGTATTTTGATTCCAAATAAAAGGAAATATACAAAATCAGACTGGAATGGTATTGCCTTAAATGATAGCTGGGCTATTGTAAGTTGGACGGATATTAAGTTTGATAATGGTTTGTCAAAAGAGATGTTTAAATAAAATATAAAATGCAGGCTCTAGTAAAAGAGTCTGCATTTTATTTTCACACTAAAGGGTATATAACTAAGCTCCAATTGTTTTTTTGTATTTGACGGTTTTTTCTTTTTTTCCATCTCTATCTGTAGAAAAAGACCCCTTGCCTCTAGCTGTTTTTTTGAAATGAAAATCGTTACCAGTTGAGTTAACAGGATTTTCTAAATGTTGAGCTTGTCCTTCTTCCCAACGCTTTTTCTCTCCAGTCATTTTATAAACATCCAGACCACCATAACCTGCTGGTTTTTCGGAACTAAAATAAAGCTCTCCATCATTTTGGTAATAAAAAGGCGTTATTTCATCTCCTTGACCATTGACACGAGTACCAAGGTTGTAAGCCATTGTAAAGTTACCATCTGTTGTTCGAACAGCATACCAGATATCGTAGCCACCTTGACTCCCTGGAAGGGTAGAGGAAAAATATAAAATTTCCTGCCCTTTGTCGGTAAGACCTATCGTAGGATGCTTGCTAGAATAGCCAATACGATTCACACTAGGACCTAGTTTCTTAATGGCTTCGATCTCTCCTGTAGGCGTCATTTTTCCAGAGAATATACTATATTCTGTTGCTCCCATTTCTTGTTGTGCAAAATAAACGGTTTCACCATCTTGCGCAATGAAAGGAGAAACGGCATTGAAAATTGGATTCCCTACCGATCCTTTTAAGTCCTCTATAGTATTGTCAGCATAGATTTTCTTTAGGCAAGTTCCATTGATTGTTTGGCACTCAATTAGACCAATTTTGTATTTGCTGGGCTGAGTCAAAGCTCTGTAAATAGTGCCCTCTTCTGCCTTTTCATCTTTTAATTCTTCGAGAAACCAAGAAGAAGTTCTTTCTTTTTCTTTTAAAGCTTTTTGACAACTTTTGAGATGTGTTTGCGCTAACTTCACATAATCATTTTCCCATTGATTTTGATTGGCATTTAGGTATGATTGGAAATGCTGAAGCGCCAAAACATATTGTCCAGTATATTTTAAGGCAAAGGCATATTCATACTGAATTAAAGGATAATATTTCTTTTTAAGGAGCAAAGGTTTCAAAGAACGTTGTGCTGTTTCATAATCTTTTGCAGCTAAAGCGGTCTTTCCTAAGCGGTAAGACTCCTCTTGAGATAACTTCTTTTTCATTTCACTAAGTGCCTTATAATAATAATAAGCATCTTCATAGACTGCTTCAGCATATAGCTTTTCTGCTTCAGCAATAACAACTTTAAGTGGCTGTTGCTTTATTTCTGAAATGTCAGGTGTAGTAGCATAAAGAGCAACTACGTTCAAAAAAAGAAGTGTGAATAAGGTGAAAATTTTCATTGGTTGATAATTGATAAAGGGGATGAGTAATCAAATTTCTAAGAAAAAAACATAAAGTTCTTTAGGACCATGTGCCCCATTGACTAATGTTTTTTCAATATCGGCAGTACGGCTGTTCGTAGAGGCAAAACAAAGCATTGAAGGCCATGAATCTTCACGAGCAGTTTGCAAATTTAAAACTTCTTTTAAGTTATAAATAACTTGGTTGGATGTTGCGATTACAATATGAACGGGTGGAACGATAGACAGGCTGCGACCTGATGCGGTATTACTACTTAATAAAACAGAGCCTGTTCGAGCAATTAATGCCTCGCAAGTGGTGATACTTGCATCGGAATCAATTAAGGCTTCTTTTTGAGCTTGATAAGCAAAACCTTGTTCGTCAAATAGTTCTTGTAATTCAGTTTCCCAACAATATACTTTTGACCATTTTTTCTGTTGGCTTAACAATTGAAGGTTGTCTATTAATTCTTTTTGAGAGGCACAAAAAACAAACTTTCCACCATTTTGCTGAAATGTTTGAGCAAATAAAACATCTAATGAATCTGTCGGTTCAGGGTAGATTTCCAAGGCTTCCTTTTGTAAATTAGGATAAGGAACTGCCGATGGATTTTTTTTAATTTCTTTTAAGCGATTCAGTATGTTGTCTTTTGCTGTTGCCACAAGAATGTAACTATTTGAGAGTGATATAAATGCTTCTCTATTTATGAAAATAAAAGGAAGGGCACAAGATAAGTATTTAAGTGCTGATAAACAATAGTCCTTATGAAAACTTATCTTATTGATTATCAGTACTTAACTATATTAATTGTTGTAAGTGTATTTCTTTGATAATCAGAGGTATAGTATTTTTAGATTTTTACTTGACCGCTAAAAATCATGAGCGACGAAAAGATCAAAGATGTTCGCCTATTTCCAGCCCTTGTAAGAGCGTGTCTAAGAGAATTAAGAAAATGATATGGACTAATACGACATCCTTTATTTAATTCCGTATAAGAATGAAAGTAGTTTAATACAAAAACAAAAAAGCTCGAACTAAATTAGTTCGAGCTTTTTTGACGTAAAATTTATATAGTTTAAATGATTTCTGGCTGATCATCTGCATCTGGATCTAACAAGGTATCTACTCCATTGTTCTCACCAATCGCTTTTTCACCATTTTTCTCATCAGGAACATCATCATAAATACGTTTGCCAATAAGGTGTTCTACATCTGCTCTTACTAAAACTTCTTTGTTCAACAATTCGTTGGCTAATAATTCCAACTCTTTGCGTTTTTCTTTTAATAACTGAAGTGCTCTAGTATATTGACCATCAATTAACTTTCTGATTTCTTCATCAATTAATTGAGCAGTAGCCTCCGAATATGGTTTTGCAAATTGGTTGTTTTTCATCATTTCATAATAAGAAACATTACCAACTTTATCATTCATACCATAAATCATGACTAAGTTATAAGCATGTTGTGTAACACGATCCAAGTCATTTTGTGCGCCTGTAGATATTTGTCCAAAGATAATATCCTCTGCTGCACGTCCTGCCAATAGACAACAAATTTGATCCAACAAATGCTGTTGAGGAACAATATGTTTTTCTTTTGGTAAGTATTGCGCATAACCCAAGGCGGTTAAACCACGAGGCACAATCGTTACTTTTACCAAAGGATAGGCATGTTCCAAGTACCAACCGCTAATAGCGTGTCCAGCTTCATGATAAGCAATCACTCTTTTTTCCTCTGGAGAAATTAATTTGTTTTTCTTTTCAAGACCACCAATAACACGGTCAATCGCTTTGTTGAAATCATCCATCTCAACAGCTGTTTTACCATGTCTAGCAGCAATTAAAGCAGCTTCGTTACAAATGTTTGCCAATTCAGCTCCTGCAAAACCAGGTGTTTGCATTGCTAAATTTCTAGCATCAACATCATCACCAATTTTGATTGGTTTTAGATGCACTTTGAAAATCTGCTCTCTACCTACTAAGTCTGGTTTTCCGATTCCAATTTGACGATCAAAACGTCCAGGACGTAATAAGGCAGGATCCAAAATATCAGGACGGTTGGTTGCAGCAACTAAGATAACTCCTTTGTCTGTGCTAAATCCATCCATCTCTACCAACAATTGGTTTAATGTATTTTCACGCTCATCGTTTCCTTGCATAGAATTTCTTCCTCTTGCACGACCAATGGCATCAATCTCATCTATAAAGATAATACAAGGTGCTTTTTCTCTAGCTTGGCGGAATAAGTCACGTACTCTTGACGCACCAACTCCTACAAACATTTCTACAAAATCAGAACCAGAAATACTAAAGAAAGGAACATCTGCTTCTCCTGCTACTGCTTTTGCCAATAAGGTTTTACCAGTACCTGGAGGGCCTACTAATAAGACGCCTTTAGGGATTTTACCACCCAAAACGGTGTATTTTTTAGGATTGCGCAAGAAATCAACCACTTCCATGACCTCTTCTTTAGCTTCATCCAATCCTGCAACATCTTTAAACGTTACATTTACTTTAGTGTCTTTGTCAAATAAGGTAGCTTTAGAACGTCCAATATTAAATATTTGACCACCAGCACCACCGCCACCGCCGCCAACACGACGCATGAAGAAGATCCAAATTCCAATTAATAAAACGAAAGGAAGCAACCAAACGATAATACCTGCTAATGTACCTTTTGTTTCTGTATCAAAAATAATCTCTTTGGCTTCAGTATTAGCCGCTAAGTATTCCTTTTGTACGGCTTTTACTTCCAACATAAAGGTCTCGACTACAATAATGGTATGCTTGTAATGAGGTCCTGGATTAGTGGTACCAATAGTGGATTCCGCTACGTCTTTATATGCTTCTTCTGTAAGTTTCTCTTTGTCGATGTAAATATCAGCGTACTTACTCTGTTCTCCCGTACTCACAATAACAATCTTCTTAACATCCCCCTTTTGAATGAGTTTTGTTAATTCTGTCATTGATACGTCAGGCGTAGAACCTGTTAGACTGAATAAGTTAAGCGAAATCAGAATCACCGCAATAATGGCGTAAAACCAATAAGCATTAAATTTTGGTTTGTTGCCAGGTGAATTTTTTTGTTCCATGTTTATTTATCTATGATTGTTTTTGTTTAGTTATGTTGTCTTACCTGTTAAACTAAAAAAAAAATAAAAAGTTGCGTTAAGAATGTTAGAAAAGAGCAACATTGCGTTAAGGAAAGATTAATATTTTATACAAGATTAAATAACATTAATCTTGATTATTATACTTCGTCACTTTTGCATCGCTCCATAGGTCATCTAGGTTGTAAAAAGCTCTTTTCTCGCCAGAGAAAACGTGTATAACTACAGAAAAGTAATCCAATAACATCCAATTAGCTTCCTGTCCTTCCGAATGATTAGGACGAATCCCAAACTCTTCGTAAACACGTCGGTCGATGTTTTTAAGAATACCTAAAATTTGTGTTTTTGAATTTCCATTACAAAGAATGAAAAAATCACTACTAGCTTCTTCTAGTTGACGCATGTCAAACAAAGCAATTTCTTTTCCTTTGTTGTCTTGAATAGCATCAATAATAAGCGTTGTCAAAGCACTGCTGTCTTGTGCATCTTGTTGAGAGGCAATGGTTTTGTTACTCAATAGTGTAATAATTTTATGACGCAGTATACTCTTTTTCTTGATGGAGTATCTCTTTGGTTGCGTTATGATAAAGAATTGTTTTTTGTGACTATTTATAATCTATGATACGTAAATCCAAAGAAAATTATACTTTTGGAAAATCAGAATGAACAGATTGTAAACTTATTGGTGAAAATAACGAAAAAAAATTGTTCCTAGGCATGAAACTCATATCTTCTAACAGCCTTTTTATTGGAAAAGTTGCAAATTACCTTGCAAGTGTAGATTCTACGAATGTTTTTGCTAATAACCTATTGTCAAAAAGCACTCCAATTGAGGGAACTGTCATTTATACCGACAATCAGTATGCGGGGAGAGGACAGATTGGCAGTAAATGGGAAAGTACGATTGGAAAAAATATAACTTTATCTATTATTCTGTATCCCAAATTTTTACCCATTCAAGCTCAATTTAAACTAAATCAGGTTGTTGCCTTGTCTGTTTACGATTTGTTAGAATCGTTTATTTTTCCTGTCGACCAATTGTCTGTCAAGTGGCCGAATGACATTTATATAAATGACAAAAAAATAGGAGGCATTTTAATTGAAAACAAATTAAAAGGAAGCCTTCTAGCCAGTACTATTGTTGGTGTTGGGCTGAATATCAATCAAAGTGACTTTTCGCCCAGCTTACCCAATCCAACTTCATTGCTTTTAGAAACAGAAATGGAACAAGATATTTACGACATGATGGGTTCATTTTGTGAACATTTAGAACGTCGTTATTTACAGCTAAAAGCAGGACAATACAAAACCTTAGATCAAGATTATTTGAAGGTTTTATATGGTTACCAAGAATGGAGAACCTACAAAAAAGCAGATACAGAAACGACTTTCAAAGGTAAAATGATTGGTATTTCTGCAGAAGGTAAATTACAAATTCAAACCACCCATCAAATTCTAGAATTCTACTTCAAAGAAGTTGTATTTTGTTAACAAAATAGCTCCTAGAACGACCTTTAAAAGAACTCTATTTCTTAGAACTACTGTCCCCTATGATACTGTCTTTTAAGGGGCTAATGTCTTCCACTACAGGTTTTAAAGGCGACATGCTGCCATCTTCAAGCGAAAATGCTAAAGGCGATTCTGGAAAATCTTCTAAAGACAAATCAATCAATTGTTTTAAGGCTTGTTGTTCCTCATCATAAACAGGAATACCTTCCCCTAATTGTTTGGTTGGAATGACTGTACCTCCAAGGTATTTGCCTTCCTTATTGACTTGTAAATGAAGGATTGGACCAACGCCTTTAGGCCCTTTTAAACTGAATTTTTCATAGGTGCAAAAGTTACCCATACTATAAGTGATAAAGCGATCTTTGTATAACTCTACGCCACGAGTAACGTGTGGACCATGTCCCAACAAAATATCAGCTCCTGCATCAATACAATCGTGTGCGAATTTATACACATTACCACGATTAGAACCTAGAAAAATTTCATTTTTACGAGGCGTATGTGTTGCGCCTGCCCCTTCTGCCCCTGCATGAAAAGAAACAATGACAATATCACAAATACTATCTAGCATCGCAACAATTTCAGCCGCATCTTCATATCTTTTCATATCAAAACAACCACTATTTGGGGCGGTTGCTAAGAAACCATATTTGATACTATCCTTCTCAAAAATAGTATAAGGTTTGTCTTGTGATCCTGCATAAAAAAGCCCTGAAGTATCTAAAACAGCAGCACTAGCTTTTCGACCACCAGTACCAAAATCATTGGCGTGATTGTTCGCAATACTAACGACATCAAAACCAGCTTTTTTTAAATGGTTGGTATAACGAGCAGGCATTCGAAAGGTATAGCAATATTTAGGTTGGTTGCAAGTTTTGGCAACACCACCACGCCCCATAACGCCTTCTAAATTACCAAAAGTCAAATCAAAAGGCTCTAAATATTGCTGAACATCCTTAAACAAGGTGTTACCATCCTTGGGAGGAAGCGTTTTGGTGTTTGGATAATCTGTTCCCATCATAATATCCCCAACGGCTGCAATCGTAATGGTATCTTCTTTAGGAATAACAACCGTATCAATAGACGTTAATTCAAGCGGTCTTAGTTCTTGATCTCCTGGTGTTTCTGCAATTTCACTACCCATGGAGCAACTAATTGTATAGGCAATAAGTAGTGCAAAAGCTAGTAAACGAATAATGTGTATTTTTTTCATAATAATAGATCTAAAACCGAGAAAATGCTGCCAAGTATTTTTGACGGCACAAAAGTAATGATTTTTATGATATTGACATAGCCGATTGATGATCTTGCTGTATTATTAAGACCTATTTTATGTTGAAACCTTTCAAAGATTATTTTAATTTACAGTTCATTAGCTCAATTCTGTTTGAATGTTAGATGTTTAATTTTGAATGCTAAATGCTTGAAAAGTAGTTTTTTACATTAAAAGTTAAGCATTCAAAATTTAACATTAAAACGAAATTGTTAAATTATGTTTTGGTTTTAGCGACCTAATTAAGTTTGTGCGTAATACCAGTTATTAATGAAAAATAATGAGTTATGATAAATTTGATTTGTATCTTGATTGGCAATTGTAGATATTAGTCGAATAGGTTTCCTTGTTATAAACAAAGGGATAAGCCTTATTATTGGATCAATTATAGAAAGAGCCCCAAAGATGAAAAATCGAATGAGAGTCACCTGTGGTGTGATAGAAGAAGCTGGAAAGTATTTAATTGTGCAGCGTGGAGAGGATACCAGCCATGCTTTTAAATGGGAATTTCCTGGCGGAAAGGTTGATCCAGGAGAAACAGAGGCGGAGTGCATGGCAAGAGAATTAAAAGAAGAACTGGACATTGATGTTTTGGTAGAAGAACAGTTGTTGTCTATTGAGCGAGAGGAAGGCGATCTGATTATTGAATTGATTCCTTTTCGTTGCAAAATAATAGGTGGCGAAATTACTTTACTAGAGCATTTGGAATTGGCATGGATTGATGTTTGCGAACCCATTGAACATGATTTGTGTATTGGCGATTACGAAATAGTGGATCAATTAAAAAGATGATTCTTTGACAATTCTTCTCATGCAGCAAATCGTGTGGAGTTTTAAAATATAGGTTCCTCTATTCAGTAATGAATTAGGATATAAGTATTAAGTAGTTTATTATCAAAAGAAAACATACAACTTCCTACTTAATTCTTACGACTCATATAGTTTAATAAAGGTGCCCCTTAGAATATTATCACACGATTTATCAAAGAACCAAAAAGATAAGTATGAATTTGAATTGGAATAGAACAGTCGAGTGAAAAATGTTAGCATAACTATTGAATTATTTTGCTATAAGCTTCTAATAATTTGTTAAATTTGTACTTGTTCTACTTATTGAATGCAATAAATGCTTTAATTGTCTTTTTTATAAAAACTTCCGTTAAACCTTTAGCAAGGCTAATTTGTTGCTCATTTTCATTAGAAGAAAACAGCTTCAAGAAATAGAACTTTATCATACAAAAATAAAAACCAAAAATCAAACAAAGAAATGGCTAGAAAAGAGACATGCGTTATTATTGGATCAGGACCTGCTGGATATACAGCAGCGATATACGCAGCTAGAGCAAATATGAACCCTGTTTTGTACACAGGACGTGAGCCTGGAGGGCAATTAATGATTACCAATGATGTAGAAAATTTCCCTGGGTATCCTAAAGGAATTATGGGACCTGAAATGATGGAAGATTTAAAACAACAAGCCATTCGCTTTGATACAGAAGTGAATGTTGGTATTATGATCGAAAAAGTTGATTTTTCAAGCACACCACATAAATTGTGGACAGATGCAGGAGAAGAAATTCATGCCGATTCTGTGATTATCGCAACAGGCGCTTCTGCTAGATACCTTGGTCTAGAATCAGAAAAGAAATACATGAACAAAGGCGTTTCTGCTTGTGCAGTTTGTGATGGTTTCTTTTACAGAGGAAAAGAAGTTTGTATTGTAGGGGGAGGAGATAGTGCTTGTGAAGAAGCAAGTTATTTGTCTAAATTATGCCCAACAGTACACATGTTTGTGCGTAAAGATGAGTTACGTGCCTCTAAAATTATGCAAGAACGTGTCTTGAACAACGACAAAATTCAAATACACTGGAACACGCAAGTGGACGAAGTATTGGGAGATGATGAAGGTGTAACGGGGGTTCGTATTTTGAATAACAAAACCAAGGAAAAAACTGAAATTAGCCTTTGGGGCTTTTTTGTAGCAATTGGTCACGTGCCAAATACCAAAATCTTTGATGGTTGGTTAGAAATGGACAACACGGGATATTTGTTGACAAAAGCAGGAAGTACACACACTAATGTAGCAGGGGTTTTTGCTAGTGGAGATGCTCAGGATAAAGACTATCGTCAAGCAGTTACTGCTGCTGGAACAGGTTGTATGGCTGCTTTGGATGCAGAACGTTACTTGTCAGAAAAAGGCTTGATCTAAGATTAAGACCTAGAAAATAGATCCTTCTTTTAGAAGGAAAAAAAAGCCCTTCAAGCATTTTTCTTGAAGGGCTTTTTTAATTTTGTTTGTAGTAATCTGAAAAAACAGGAAAAAAACGAAACAAATTGCCCCCCCAATAGCGTATACAATAGATAACACACATACACATAACTTTAGTGGGATAAAGTTGTGTTGACAAAGTCTACACGCAAAATACAGCCTCTTTTACTGTACCATAAGCACTATCTATCTACATTTCAGCCACAAAGGCTAGCACTTAGGAATCATTTGCCGCTCTTATTAAATCTACACCATTTAAGGTTTCAATCTATTGCATTACTTTGCTTTTATTTCTATAAATTATCAAGAACTAAAAGCAAGAACTCTTACAATAGGAAAATTAATTAAGTACGTTCAAACGTTTAATTTTTGAAGGCATACCAATATACAATAGTTCATTTAGGAAGGAGGGCTGCGGGAAGGAGCGAGGACTAATCTTGGGGAGGATTAGAGCGATTTGCTCATTTACGCAGCCCTCAATGAAATCAACCCGTTTTTGTTTATGTCGCTTTTATAAGCGTAAGCAAAGGGTTTCTATATAATACTATTTAAGGTTTTTTTTGTTGATATTCATAATAAACAAGAGACGTTATTTTCCTTAAATATCAGGGAACAGCTAAGTTTTTAGCTGTTTTAAAATTTTTTTTTGGCACTCAGACTTTTCTTTGTCTGAGTGTTTTTTTTATGCCCAATCTAATGTTTCTGGAACTTGTTGAAATAGCTTCTTTAAGGAAGGAATGGAGGCAACTTGTCGTTGCATTTCTTTCCAAACGCTAGGATGCGCTTGATTACTAAAGATGGTTTGCAATTCAAGGCTAGCCAATTTTTTTTGTTCTTCCCAAGGTGCTTTTTTAACATTATTAGAAAGTGAAAAAATAGCCATTAGAGCTTCAGAAGAAGTACTCTTTTGTATATCAATGTATTGTTGTAATAAGTGTTGATAATTCTGATAGGCTTTCTGTCGATTGGCAACCAAGCCTTTTCTAGCGTTTAATTGTAAGGTTTCAATCGTATAAAAGGCTCGTTTGTAAGCTCTAGCATCGGGGTTAGTTTCTTTGATCTCAAACAAACCATTTTCCAAATCTAGTTGCAAATAATCCAAGGGATTTTCGACTCTAGGGTTTATAAAAACAGCATCTTCATTCGAAGGTCGAACAAAGCTATAGTCTTTGACTAGATTAATAATTTCAGAAGAGTTGGTGTTTTTAAAGATTTGGAATTGAGATACCTTGTGTTTGCCATTGCATTGCTTGCAAGTCCACAGGAAATTTTCCCAAACAAATGTTTTGTTGGGAAATAAGCCTCTAGGGTAAATGTGTTCGATCGTTGTGCCTAGATTCGCCTCACAATAATTGCAGTAATGCTTGTCTCCAATGGCAATCTTTTGCAACTCTTTTTCTACTCGATTAAAAGCTGCTTTTTGAGGGTTGGTTTTTTTCTTGTTCTGCCAAAGGACTTTAGCTTCTTTGACTTGTGCTTTGTAGGTCGGCAAGGCGTCAATTTGTCCCTGTAATTTTTGTAGGTGATTGAGAATGCCTTTGCGTATAGTGGTTGGATTGGTTTTTATCATAGAATACAAAACAGCCTGAATGGCCGTAAAAAAAACAAAAAGGAGCAGCATCGCCACTCCTTTTTAAGTCAAAACATATATTTTTACAAAGGCAAATTACCATGTTTTTTACGAGGCAATTTATCCACTTTATTTTCTAACATTTTAAAGGCACGAATCAATTTTTGGCGCGTTTGATTTGGCTCGATAACCTCATCTACAAAACCACGAGTAGCCGCACGATAAGGATCGGCAAATTTAGCCGCGTATTCCGCTTCTTTTTCCGCTAATTTAGCAGCAGGATCATCCGCAGCTTTTATTTCATTTCTGAAAATAATTTCACTAGCTCCTTTAGCACCCATCACCGCAATTTCGGCAGAAGGCCAAGCATAATTCATATCAGCACCAATGTGCTTAGAATTCATCACATCATAAGCGCCACCATAGGCTTTTCTGGTAATCACCGTAATTCTAGGAACGGTCGCCTCACAGAAAGCATAGAGTAATTTCGCCCCATTGGTAATAATACCATTCCACTCTTGATCGGTACCAGGTAAGAAACCAGGAACATCTTCCAAAACCAATAAAGGAATATTAAAACTATCGCAAAAACGAACAAAACGACCTGCTTTTCTAGAAGAATCGACGTCCAAACAACCAGCCAAGACCATTGGATTATTAGCAACAAGACCGATAGCTTTACCGCCTAAGCGAGCAAAACCAACAATAATGTTCTCTGCATAATCCTTATTCACTTCATAGAAAGAATCTCCGTCTACGACTTCATGAATAACCGCACGCATATCGTAAGGAACATTCGAACTATCAGGTAGAATATTGTCCAAAGCTGGGCGAGCTTCATTGCCAGCAGTATAAGCTAAACGAGGCGTTTCTTCTTCGCAATTTTGAGGAATGTAAGAGAGTAATTTTTTTAATTGATGGATACAATCAATGTCATTGGCAGCCGTGAAATGCGTAACGCCAGATTTTGTAGCATGTGTCATGGCACCCCCTAGTTCTTCCGAAGTAACATCTTCATTGGTGACCGTTTTGACAACATTTGGACCTGTAATAAACATATAAGAGGTATTCTCTACCATGTAAATAAAGTCGGTAATAGCAGGAGAATAAACTGCCCCACCAGCACAAGGTCCCATAATGGCTGAAATCTGAGGAATAACACCCGAAGCTCTAGTATTTCTATAGAAAATATCAGCATAGCCTCCCAAAGATTGCACGCCTTCTTGAATACGAGCACCACCAGAATCATTCAAACCAATTAAAGGTGCGCCATTCTGCAAAGCCATATCCATTAGTTTGCAAATCTTCTCTGCATGTGTTTCGGACAAAGAGCCACCAAAAACGGTGAAATCTTGTGCAAAAACATAGATCAATCGACCATTGACGGTACCATAACCTGTGACAACACCGTCCCCATAAAACTTTTGATTTTCCATTCCAAAATCGACACAGCGATGAGTCACTAACATGCCAATTTCTTCAAAAGAGCCTTCATCTAATAAAAAATGAATTCGCTCTCTAGCAGTCAATTTTCCTTTTTGATGTTGTTTTTCTATTCTTTTTTCACCGCCACCCAGTTTGGCTTCGGCTACTTTATTAGCTAGTTTTTGAAACTTATCTTGCATGTCTAGAACAATTATTAAGTAATGGTCAAAAAATTAGTGGATCAAAATTTCCCGCAATAAGCTTTGTGATGGACTAGTAGCAACAAGTATAGCACCTGACTATTGGGCTGTAGTCCATTTTACTTTTTATAGGAGTTCGCAAACCGTGGCATGTTTTGATTTTAATAACTCATGTTACGCAAAAAAAATGATTACGGAGATAAAAATTAATGTTCCTGTATCAATTTGTTCTGAAGGCTTAATTTTTAATGTTGCATGTTTTATAGTAATACTCCGTTGATTTTTTAGTTTTTCTATGAAAAACATAAAAAAGCACCTTGCATTAGTTTGATTATCAGTTTTTTAGTGCTTCAACTAGCAAAAGTGCATCTTGCTGATAATTAAACTAATACGATTTTTCAACGGAGTAATGTTATAGTAGAATTAGCATTAAAAATTCAGCATTCAACATTAAAAATTATAACAAAGATTCAAGAAGCAAATTTCGGGTTCTCAATAGGAATAAAAAAAATCTGCATAACATGAGTTAATAAAATTAAAACAAGGTGGTGTACTACATTTTTGTATAAACAAAGTTTGATTTTTTATGGCAAAAAACCAAAGCAATTTAGCATTAAATCTATTAATATTGTCGTTTTTATTTACGAATAGGTTTTATCCTTCTAATTTTCGCTTACTTTGAAGCACTGAACAGTACAATTATAAGCATAAAATTAAAGCTAGAATACGTTCATTTTGTTCTTTTTTATTATCTTAATAACATCTCACCAAGAGTAAATTCAAAATGCATGGCTCGTTGTTATTATCCCAATATACCACACATCTGCAATAGAATTTGTAATCTATTCTCACCTTCTAATTTAATCACCATATGAAATTGATTGGTATCGTTTGTGCTTTTCTAATTTGTACTAATTTATTAGCTCAACAGGAAAACAAAGGGCAAGATTCTAGGATTTTTTATAACATCGAAGAAGCTTTACAAACACCTAAGGCAGTTTTTAAATTATACATAGAGCATGATAATTTGAAGCAGCTGCCTGAAAGAATTACAGAATTCAAAGAATTACGAGAACTGCAATTGGGTGGTAATCCAGATTTAGATTGGACGCTTGTTTTTGAATTGTTGGTGCAATTGCCCCAATTGGAAAAGTTGAGCCTTAGTGAAAATAAAATGACCGCCTTGCCTAAGTCCATTACACAGTTGAGGAAATTAAAAATATTAACCTTGGTTGATAATCCCAATTTAGATTGGGAAAAAACATTTGAATATCTAAAGGCTCTTCCCAATCTAGAAGTACTCGACATAGGAAATAATAAAATTAAGGATTTACCCTCCAATATTGGAAATTTAAATAGCCTTCGAAAATTGTTTTTGTGGAATAATCAGATGATTAACCTACCGCCAACGATTGGCAAACTTGTGGCACTCGAAGAGTTAGATTTGTCCAATAACCAACTTAGGCGTCTAAGTTCTACCATCAAGCAGTTGAATCAGCTTCAAAAGTTATACCTGTGGAACAATTATTTAACCGAATTGCCAGATGAAATTGGAAAATTGCAAAACTTAGAAATGTTGAATTTGGGCGGAAACAACCTCACGACTTTACCTTCGACGATCCAGCAATTAAAACAATTAAAAATATTAGGTTTAGCTTATAATAACCTATTGTATTTTCCTGAATCTTTTTCAAGTTTAAAGCACTTGAGAGATTTAGATTTAGAGGGGAATCCAAAGCTCAATTGGGTCTCTGTGTTTGCTAAGCCTAAAAAATTAAAGGATTTAGAGATTTTGAATTTAATCAACAATCAATTGATTGATTTGCCACCCAATATAGATCAACTGCCCAGCTTAAAAACATTAAATATAAAACAAAACCCAGCCATCAACTGGCGTTCTGCTTTTACTCAATTAGCGGGTATCAAAACGCTCCAGCAATTAGATGTTTCTAGTAATAATATCCAACATTTGCCTTCAGAAATTACCTACATGCAAGACTTAAAATACTTGCATTTGGGTTCCAATCCAGATTTGGAATGGAAAGAAGCTTTTTTTAGCATTTCAAAGTTAAAGCGTTTAGAGATTTTGATTTTGAGTAGTAATAATTTGAAAGCGTTGGCAACAGAAATTAATCAATTGACGCATCTAAAAGAGTTAGAATTGGGTAACAATCCAGCCTTAGATTTAGATGGTGTATTTGAAACGCTTTCGTCTATGAGTAATTTAGAAACCTTGAGTTTGATTGATAATAAAATAGCTCAAGTGTCTCTATCTATTGGCAAATTAAAGCATTTGAAAGTCTTGCATTTTTGGATGAATGAAATTCAGTTGAATTCTTTGGAGCATAAAAATATACAGAATTTATTACCAAAGACGAGTATTATTTACATGCCAAGGTATTTGTAAATCTTGTTTGTTTGGGTTCCTAGATAAAGGATTTAAAAACGAAGTTGTTTAGAATTAACGATTTTTAATAATATGTTTTTTACTTAGAAATGTATACCCCATTTTATAAAGGGCATCGCCCTGACACTATTATTAAAAAAAACAAACAAAATACTAAAAGGGCATCGCCCTGACACCCTTTTATC
>CALDEP010000425.1 GCA_937942475.1 uncultured Aureispira sp. | reverse complement strand
TTAAAACTTATAATACAATCCAAAATGAACAAAAAGACTATTTTTAGGATAGTTAGTTGTTGTTGTACTTTGAGTATCATTCAAGAAGAAATTCCCTTCCACTCCGAAAGTTGACCTTAAAGAAAGTTGAGGGCGTAAATTCCAATTTATACCAGCACCAGTCATTAAACTAATATAGTGAAAGGTTCTTGTATTAGCGCTTCCTTCGACCAAGTCAAAATCAATCGCTTGATTCCTTGATTCTATATTAACTAACAAGGTTTTATACTCATAATTAAAGGTATTCCATTTGGCGCCAAGGTGAATAAATGGTTGCCATTTCTTTGAACCAAAGAAGTATTCTACTCCCAAAGGTATTTGTAGATGTGTTGTGTTTAATTGATCGTGATAATCCAATTCTATTAAATCTCCATTAGCAGTTGTACTCGGAATTTTTAATTGTAAAGTACTTGCTTTCTCTGTATATCCAGTAGACGTATTTAGAACCAAATCACTTCCCCGACCTCCAGAAGGTAATACATATTCATCTTCGTCACTATAAACAATGCCCATTTTTTGACTTAAAGTAGCTCTGTTTCCTCCTATTTGTGCCCCTGTTCTTATCCAGAGATTTTTAACTGGCGAATAGGCGATGTTAAGACCAATATAAGGCGCATTCATTTCGTTTCCTGAATAGTCTTCTTTTGCTACTATTCGATGGGTTAAGATTTCTGTTGCTTTTTCTGTAAACAAAACATGCACCCCTACATTCAAGCCTATTTCCAAAGAATGTTGCTTTCGTTTCTTATGCTTCTTCAAGGAAAAAGTATAGTCAGCGATAGGATCTGCTAGTTGTTCTGATGAATCAATTAAAAACGTTGTTTTTAGGGTAGCTAAGTCCTTAAATTCTTGACTTTTTTCTAGTTTCTCAGGAGTCAATAAGAGTGGAAATTCATTTAGTCCATCTTGTAAAAATAAATTATTCGTCCCAAAAATGGTTTGAGATTCATTGATCGAGATAGAAGGAGCATTAAAACCAGGAAATAAACGCTTGAACTCAATCGCTTCTGTATTTCTTGTAATTCCTTCTGCTTTTGTATTCCCTCCCGCTAAAGGACTTGCATTACAATTTTGACTTAACTCAAACTGAAGGGCTTGAATTCTTTTATTCTTTTGACGAATTAATTGTTGAAGGGCTTCATTTTCTATTTCCAAAGCACCTTTAAATACCTGTTCCTTTATCTTATTAGAATCGGTTTGGTTTGTTGGCGTTCCTAGCGTATTTTTATTTTTTGTAGTAATAACTGTTGGACTTGTAAGCGTAGCAAATGTAGTGGTATCGTCATGTATAGTAGTTGAAGTAAGTGGTGTAGAAATCTTTTCTGCTAATAATTTAGTAGTCGTATTGTTCAACAAAGCAATGTGATGCTTTAGATGTGCAATATATCCCAACATTCCCAAGAAAATCAAACAAGGTAGGAGCATAAAAAACCATCGTTTTTTATGCTGTTCCTTTTTAGAAGAAGCAACAAGCCCCTGAAGCACCTGATCATCTACTCTAGAATCTGGATTGAACCAGTCCTCCTCTCCCCCTTCTAAAGAAGAGAGCCTTTTTCTAAAAAAATCTCCTAAATTGTTATTATCTTCTTCCATCTTAGTCTCAATATTGATTGATATTAGAGCAAACAGTTCATCCTGCAAAGCTCTCCTACTTTTATCCACGTTTTGGGAATGTAAAAATTTGAAGATTTAAGAATTACGTTCAAATTGTAATTTTCAAATCCTCAAATTTTCAAATGCATCTCCCTACTTAGTATAATCCAATTTATATACTTTTTTCTCTTCCTCTAGTTTTGCTTTGTATCTAATTTCTTTACCAAACAATCGGTACCCAACGGTCATTCCTGCAGAAATATCATCTGGTGCAAAACCATTACTCATTTCCATATTACCATCTGTAAATCTCCCCAAACGACTGTAAACATTGATATCTACTCTAGGACTTACTTTATAACTAAACACCACTTTCAATCCAGCAGAAGAGGCATAAAGGTTGGTATATTCTCCTATATCTGAATTTTCAACATCATCTGTTATCAAAAAACTAGTCACATCAAAGCCAAGTCCAATCTTAAATCGATCCACAGGCTTAATACAGAATAGAAGCCCAAACGTCCCTCCATTTAGATAAGTAGATTTGTACACTTCTTTAATGTCATTGCTCCCATAATTATAAAAAACAGGTTTGGGCATCGCTCGCATCGTGTAGGAAAAATGCGCTTGCATAGAAAAAATACTTTTTGTTTTTCCTATTTCACCAAAAAACCCGATTTCAGCCTCTGGTCTTGGCGCATACTTTACTCGATAAGTGCTCATGCCTTCAGGCATATCAAGAATTGGTTCTTCATTCGGTCTTAAAACATTAGACACGCCCATTCCTGTAAGAATTCCCCATTCTACTTTCCAACTTTTTTCAATTTCTTTCGTTCTACTGCTTTCTCTAATTAGAGTTTGCGCTTGACTACTATTATAAACGATGAATAACAAACCAATAATAAATAGGAATTTTGAATTTTTAGCAACCATAATAATATTTTTTTTTGTTCTTTTTTAGTTCATTTATTACAACCCAAAAAGATAGTTTTGTTAAAACAAAATTTTAATTTTCGCCCTCAAAGCCTTTTTAGCTTTAAAGAGTTGTGACTTGGAAGTACCAATCGAAATGTCCAAGGTTTGAGCAATTTCATGGTGAGAATACCCTTCAATTTCGCGCATATTGAAGACCACTCTATACCCAAAAGGTAACTGTTGAATTAATTGGGTTAATTCTTTTGCGGTAATTTTTCCTAGCACACTTTCAGACATATCTACTTCACTTTCGGCTAATTCCAAATCTTTAAAAGATTGTTGCCATTGATGTTGTTTTAGATAGAGAAAGGCTGCATTGACAAAAATTCTATTCGACCACGCTTTAAAACTTCCTTTTTGAGGATTGAATTGATTTAGCTTTTCAAAAACACTACTAACAGCTTCTTGAAAAACATCATGTGCCTCAAATCGGTTGCTTGCGTACCGCAGACAGATACCAAACCAGTATTGCTTATGGCGAGTATAAAGCAACTTAATTGCCTTCTCCTCTCCTTTTAAACTTCTTTTAATAAGTGATTGGTCTTCCAAATTCATATCTGTGATAATTATCATTCTACTAGTCCTTAGTATAGAATGACTATAAAGGTTGCCTGGGCTTGAAAATTAAATTACAAAAAAGTTCATTTTTATTTTATTCATAACGATTTATCTTTAGCAATTACGTAAAAACATTGAGTTATTAACATCTAGTTATCAATAGATTAAAAACAAGCACCTAATTAAACAAAGTGTTTAATTAGGTGCTTGTTATAAGGAAGAAATTATTATTATTTATCTTAACTATTTTAAAATAAAGTCACTTTAGCAGATGACTTGGTTAGTTTTTCAGTTTCTAATAACAAGACATTTCGAACCATAAATAAAGCATAGATATCCACTTCCTCCAGTCCTTGCCCATAACTTTTCAATCGTTTATAGTAACGTTCTATAGAATCTAATAGTGTCGTTATCTCAGGCGTATTATCAATATTAGACTGAAAAAATTTAAGCCCTTTTTCATATTCCGAAAAGATCATACTCAATTCTGTTGTGTATTTTTTTTCACTCCAGCGTTCTGCCAAACAGAATAGAAAAATTTGCGCTGTCTTTGTTCTTAAATCTGCTGCTGTATTAATTTTAGCCATCTCTGGTGTATTAGTAGTAACATTAATTTCTTTTACCACCAAGGCACAAGCCGTCAACATTTCTTGGCTTATTTCTAACAAGAAATCCACATCCTCCTTCAATAATTTTGCTCTAAAAATAGTTTGATAACGTTTCCACAAGCTATTTACATTTGTCAAAGCTGCTTTTAATTCATCCGTCTGAGCAAACAGTTTCAGTTCTTCTAGTTGCTTCTGAAACAACAACTTGTCTTTCTCCAACTGTTGTCGTTTATATTCTTCATTTAGGTTCATCCCTATCGCCAAGTAATTCGAAACCATCTTTTGAGAAAGCATACATTGCTGATTGGCTTTCTCGATCGCTTCTTCGGTCACCATTCCTTTAATTTTTTCTCGATAGAGTTTTGTCAAATCACCTAACTCCCTAGACAAATCAAGCGACCACATATTTAGTTCTTCTTGATAACGCTCCAAATCGCTGAGATAAGTTTTGACGACCTCCCATTTTTTTGCCAAACGCTCCCCACGTTCTTGGATATTAGGTATAGGAATGGCCAAACTCAGGGCATTGAAATTTTCAAGGTATTCACGCCCTGCTCGATCCAACTCCTTGGGAATTGCATCTTTTTTGAGTCCCCAAGAAAGCGCATAACTATACATTAAAATACGCTCTGTTAACATCTCTTGATGACCAATTTGCTTAATCCAATCTACCATCACATAATTATAAGAAGTAACACTTTTTTTATACATCTTAGCATACATCTCTAATAATATAGTGACATTATTAGAAGCCATCAACAATTCACTATTCGCATAAAGCAACTCCTTCGCCCCTGCTTTGGTACTAGGATTCATTACCTCATTTCGGTAACTAGTCCACAAATTATCTACAACATCTAATGCTTCCGTAATTTCTTCCATTGGAGCAAACAATTTGAGTTCATCCATATTTTGCTCAAAAAGATCAACATCGCTTTTACGCTCCTTATCATATTTACTATTCTCTGTAAGACCTTCTAGAATATATGTTTTTGTAATTTTTTGAGTAAGAATACTTTGCTGCCCAGCTAGGTCAATTGCATTATTTAATAATAGAGAAGCTACTCTTAAATCAATCAATACCTCATAGCTTTTTGTAACATCTTCCATGGCGTCTAAAAGATCTTTTCCCATTTTTAGCACATTGTCTATATTAGAAAAATCCTTTTCCTTTTGATTACAAAACACAGAAAGTTCCTCCCACTCCTTACTCAATAAGATCAAACGATAGTCAATTTCAGGCGTATTTTCTCTTGCCCCCATTAATTCTGTTAGATTCGTTTGATAATCATTTAGAGCCACATTTAGTTCTTCATCAAATTTAGACTCCGTTCCAATAAGAGCATGGTTTGCCAAAAAATAAAGCAAGACTCGTTCTGTCAACATCCGCTGTCGTCCTGCCCTATTTTCTAAGTTCATAACATTTTCATTCATTTGATACAGCCCTTTTTTACTCGAAAACCGACTTGCGTACCATTCTAATTCATTTGTCAATAACTCACAACTTTCTAATATTGCATTGTTCTCTGTTAATAACAAAAGCACATTCTCTCTAGTTGGTCTACTAAGAATCAACTCTTTATAGCTCCCCCACAAATGAGCTACCTTTTCAATTCGATTCCTGTATCGAGCATTTATTTTGATGGATTTTAATTCTGCTAATCTAGTATCAAAAAGGACTACTGTAGCATCCAATTCCTCCTTACGCTCTTTAATATCTGTTCCTAGATATATGGCTACATATAGCTTTGCCATTCGTTGCGTAAGCATACGTTCCGAGCCTGCTTGATTTAAGACTTCTCCTATTAGAATCGTTTCTGCTGCTTGTGCTTGTAGTAGATTACTATTCAAAAAGATAGTAAGAATCCATAAAATCTGTTTCATTTGGTTGATGTATTTTTTATTAGTCCTAATAAATGAAATAAAACATATTGTTTTAATAATAATATTTTATTACACTCAAAGATACTCCTATCTACTTCCCTATAAAATGATTAGAATCCTCCCCAAACATGACAACTATCATTTATATACTTAATAGTCCATCTACTTAAGACTCCATTAAACCTTTATCTATTTGGTAGTCTAAAGGTTAGTTTATAGATTATAAAAAAAAACCTTCTTAAAAACACCACTTCTATGAAATCTTTTTTATGCTTTTGTTTCCTACTATTTAATATTTATAACAATAGTTTTGCACAAAATTTATACTTTCCTCCTACTGCTGGCAATACTTGGGATACGATTCCTCCTAGCAGCTTAAACTGGTGTCCTCAAAAAGTAGACAGCCTGAAAAATTACTTAGCCGCAAAAAACACCAAAGCATTTATTTTACTCAAAGATGGTAAGATTGTCTTGGAAGAATATTTTGGAACCTTTACAAAAGATAGTCTCTGGTATTGGGCTTCCGCAGGGAAAACGCTAACCGCCTTTACAGTAGGTATTGCACAACAGGAAAATTATTTAAACATTCAAGATACAACAAGTCAGTATTTGGGACAGGGATGGACAAATTGTACCACTGCCGAAGAAGAAAAAATAAGCATTCAAAACCAATTATCCATGACCTCTGGTTTAGACGATGGGGTTCCTGATCACTACTGCACCTTAGATACTTGTTTAAATTACTTGGCTCCCGCAGGCAGTCGATGGGCTTATCACAATGGACCTTATACTTTGCTAGATCAAGTGATTGAAAATGCTGTTGGTCAAAATTTGAATATTTACACCAATCAAAAAATAAAAAGCCCTACAGGCATGACGGGTTTATATATTCCTGTTGGTTATAATAATGTCTATTTTAGTACTGCTAGAAGTATGGCTCGTTTTGGTTTGCTGATGTTAAATGAAGGAAAATGGGACAATACAAGCATATTAAGCGACACGAGTTATTATCAACAAATGGTCAACACTTCTCAATCGCTTAACGAAGCTTATGGTTATTTGTGGTGGTTGAATGGAAAAAGCTCTTTTAAAATACCTGGCAGTCAATTTACGTTCTCTGGTTCAATCAATCCTTCTGCTCCAAATGATCTGATTATGGCCTTGGGAAAAAATGGTCAATTCATTAATATTGTTCCTAGCCAAAACCTAGTTTTTATTCGGATGGGAAATTCCCCTGGTTTAGGCGAAGTGCCTTCTTTATTCAACGATACGATTTGGCAACATTTGAATGAGTTGAATTGTGTTATTAATAACACTAAAGAACTAAATGCCACTGCTTCTGAGCTGCTTGTTTTTCCAAATCCAAGTCAAAATCACTGTACGATTCTACTCAAAAATCAA
>CALDEP010000424.1 GCA_937942475.1 uncultured Aureispira sp. | reverse complement strand
AAATAATAAGGACTTTGAAGATAATAATAACAAAATAGAAACATTTTATCGGGAACAAACTATCTTAGGATTTGGTTATAAGTAAGATAGTAAATTTGAAACAGAAGAAAAAGAACTCAATAGATATAAATAATGGCATTTGATGATCCCAAAGATAATTTAATTGTACTTGAAAAATATGCAAGCAAAAACACCACTTCTTTTACACTAGAAGATGCGGTTTCTGTTACTGGATTGCCTGTAATCGAAACAGACGAAGCCATCAAGAATATGATGGAAAAGTACGACTGTAAATTAAAAGTAACAGAGAATGGAGACTTAATCTATGATTTTGGAACTAGCTTAGAGCGTCGAGACAAAAAAACTTTTTCGGAATATTTTGCGGACTTTGTGCGCCTATTATGGAGAGGTTTTCAAATTGGATATAAGTTGTTGACCTCTGTTTTTCTAATTGTTTATTTTGTTATTTTTTTAGTCTTGTTAATTGGGGCTGCTCTCGCTTCTAAAGACGGAGATGGACTAGGCAGTTTGGTTGGTGTGATGTTGCGTTTGTTTATTTCGATCTTTGAATGGAATACGATTATGGGTTATAATAATCGTTATTACAAACAAGATCGCCATGGGTATAATTACCAACATTATAAAGAGAAAGAACGTATTTTGGGAAGGAAAAAGAAACCTAAAAACCCCAAAGACGAGAAAAATTATGTGGCGTCTATCTACGATTTTATCTTTGGTCCACCTAGAGTAGAGTTAGATCCTTTGGCAAATAATCAAGAGGTAGCAACTTTTTTGCGAGAGCAAAAAGGCTTGGTGAGTACTTCGGAAATTCAAGCTTTGGCGGGATGGAGAAGGGAGGAAGCCGAAAACTTTATGACAGAATGTCTAGGAATGTTTGATGGAAAGGGAGATGTGACGGACAATGGTACTTTATACGGTGATTTTTCTCAGTTGATTCGCTCGAAAGACCGAACTGGAGAAGAACCTGTCATTTGGTATTGGGACGAATATGAGCCAGAATATGAATTAACAGGCAATTCAGGTGGTCGAAATGCTGGAATTATTGCCATGAATAGTTTTAACCTCATCATGTCTTTGTTCCTTGTATTTGGTGGCTGGCTAGGACCTATGGGCTTAAATTTAGGCTTTTTGGGAACGTTCTTTTTAGGTGGTTTTCCTTTGATTTACTCTAGTTTGTTTTTCTTAATTCCAATGATTCGATGGATCCGTGTGCGTCCTTTGCGAAAAAAACAACATGAGTTGAACATCCGAAAACGATTGATGCGCGTTGTTTTCCAAAGCTATAACGATGGAACAGAACATGTTCATGAAATTCCATTAACAAAATTAACAGAAGTAGCCAATGCTCAACGCAAAACGGAAGAAAAACTAGACGCTAAAACGGTCGATCGAGTGATGAAAGATACGTTGGCTGATTTGGGTGGAGAAGCTTATGTGAATGATAATGCTGAAATCATTTATAAATTCGATTTAATTGCACAAGAGTTGAATGATATTGATGTTTTAAGAGAAAGCAAAAAAGAGGATAGTGATTTGGGCGATATTATCTTTGAAGCCTAAAAAAAGGGCATCAAAAACTGGTTTGTTGATGGATTGTGTGGAATTTATAAATCTAGGTAGCGTCTAAGTGATTTTTAGATTTTAGATACTAGACCCTATTACAGCTTAATAGGGTCTAGTATCTAAGAGTGAAACGATCTAAAATCTAAAAGCGAAGCGATCTAGACATAAATTTTGATAGATTGATGCTCTATATAATGAACCAATTATTTTGTCTTATACCTAAAAGTCCAATCTTTCCTACAAGATACGTGCTTCTGTACGACGATTTTCTTTTCTTCCTTCTGGGGTTTCATTGTCTGCAATAGGAGCCGATTCGCCATAGCCTTTAGGAACTAATTGACGGGTTGGAATGCCTTTTTTAATTAGATAATTGACCACCGCTTCTGCTCTTTTTTGAGAGAGTGCTAAATTACTATCATCATCTCCAACAGCATCTGTATGACCCGCTATTTCTACCTGCATTTCTTCTTTTAATAACAAGACTTCTACCAAGTCATCCAACGTAGGAAAAGAGTTGGGAAGCAAAACGGCTTTGTTGGTCTCAAAATGAACGTCGTCTAAATTAAATGTTCTAGCAGGACGATAACGCACTGCCAATTTTCCACTCACCTTTCCATCTTGTTTAGGGATTCTTAGCTCGTCAAAATCAATCGTGTTGCCCAATCCTTGAATCTTAATCAAGTAAATATCCCCTTCAGGTAATAAGATAGAAAACTTGCCTTCTTGATCGGCAATACCTTCAAAGGATTGCTTAGTTAATTTACCTTCAAAGATAATTTTATCTTTAGGACGAATATTTTCTTCCATATCAGAAACCACAACAGCTAACAAAGCTTGATCTTCTGTTGGAACTAGTGTTTCTTGAGCAAAAGTTCCAAAAGCATAAAAGGCAAAAAGAAGACTGAATAAGTATTTCATGGGGCGTTTTTTTTTCATTATGAATAAAACCTATAATCCCCCTCATAATGTACCTAATCTATTTTGGTTACAGTTTCTTTTGTTTTCTTTTCAACAAATTTAAGATAACGCTTCAAATCTGAAGTGTTCTTAATCGTTTCCGACAAATCCTCCATTTGGAAAGAATAGTCGCCCGTATTCATTTTTATAGCAGCTCGTTTTACAAACGAATAAAGTTTTCCATCATTAGACCACAACAAGAAAATATTGTTGGCTTTTGCATTACAGATAAATTGCTCAGGCTTGAAACTATAAGCCGCATTGTAATTCATATCAATAATAGAAAGCGTATGAGCATTATCAATCGCCATTTGCTCCAAGTCGGTATAGTCGGCAGAAACAGCAATTTGGTTTTTGATTGTATACTTTTGACCACAATTATAAATACCAAAAGAATGTAGACGCAAGTCCTCGACTAATTTAGGGTTTTTATAATGCTTAACAATGTATTTGTTCGGATCAGGACGTTCTTCTTTTTCTAACTTTTTCATGCCTTTAGGCATAAATATAGTTTCAACTTTAAACTCATCTTTATCACGCTGAACCGCATCTGCTTTGATTAAGTTTTTGAATTTTTCATTGTGTGCGATAACTGCCGCTTTGTAAGCAATGCTATCAAATTCTTCGGTATAAGCACCCCGTTTTGGTAAGTCAACGACTTCAGAGGTAGTCTCCCATTTTTCAGCAGTTTCATCTAGGTGATACAAGTCTAGATCTTTAGCCCGTTTGTTGACCTCATAATCCAAGCTTAAAACTTTGCCAGGCGCCAATTGTAGTTCTTCCCCATTTTTAAAGGCACGAACTTCGAGAATACCAACCGAGTTTAATCCTTCCGCAGTTTTTTGATTTTTATAATTCATAGGCAAGCCAGAAAAGGCCATATCGGCACGATCTCTTAACTCTCTATATTGCAATTCATAGGCTCCTTTTACAGGATTACCATCCTTATCTACTACCGCATTTTCAGGGATGTATAAGGTCGATTTAGATTTTTTTAATTGGATAATAGCTCCTTTTTGGACACTTACTTTCTTGGAAACAAAGCTTGTTTCAAAGGCTTTTAATTGTGCAGGAGCTGCCATTTCCGTTTCTATTATAGGCGGAACAACAATTTGTTCTGTTGTCAAATCGCTTGTTTCTACCTTGGGAGCAGACATCGTATACCATACCAAAGGAATGCTAATCAAAGTTAACACCGGCAAAATAATCCACCAAGGCGAAAGCCGTTTGACCTTTGGACTTGGTTTCGTGAAATCTTGATGATAATTAGAAACATCCAAGAGAAAAGCTTCCTCTTTAAGTTGTCGAACGACTTGACGTTGCAAATTAACGGCCGCTTTAAATCCAGCATCTTCTTTCATATGCTGCTCAAACTTGCGTTTTTCTATGTTACTTAGATCATTCTCTAAATAACGTTCAATATATTCTATATTTTGTAACTCTTGGCGCATTACCTTTACAGTTTAGATGTTGATGAGAATTGAGTGTTGGCAATTTTTTTAGCCCGTTCAATACACTTGTATTTCTGTGTTTTAGCACTATTGACACTGCTATACTCAAAGGTTTGAGCAATTTCCTTCATCGACATTTTTTTGTAATAATAGGCTTGTAATAATAACTTGCATTTATCGCCAAGTTCTTGCAATACAGAAGCCAATTGAGATGTTTTAGTTGCTTGTTCTTGATAAAATTCCAACTCCGATTCCATTACATTGTTATCACGAGTATCGTACTCTAGAGAGACTTCTTTATTTCGTTTTTTAAGCAAATCTTTCCACAAAAAGCGAGCAACACTATATAAATAAGTACTTGGGGCACAGGTTAGTTCAAACTCTGGTTTTTGAGCATTTCGATACAGGACCAATAAAGCATCCTGAAAAACGTCTTGAGCATCTGCATCATTACCGCCATTGCTACAAATTAATTTGCGGATCATCGGAAAGGATTTATACAAAACAGCAATTGCTTTTTTGTTGTCTCCAGATCGAAGTTGCTTTAGTATGTTGGAATGTTTAGACATAAAGAAACCAAAGATTTGATTTGAAAATTTATTTTAAGCCAAAGAACCATACTTTTTAATGGACTTCCTTTTTAAAGGTAACCTTATAAGATAAATATTATTTTTAAGACTAGCTTAAAGAAAGCTATAAAATTAATTGAATGCACCACTTCTAGCGAATTAATTACCAATTAATAAATCATGTTACGCAAAAAAATGATTAGGTCAATAAAAAACCAATGTTCTTGTATCAACTGTTCCTAATTCTTAATGCTAAATTTTTAATTTTTAATGTTTTATAGCACAACAAACATTAAAAATTTAGCATTAAGAATTTAACATTAAAACAGTCATTAAATAAGTAACGATGAGTTTAATACTGAACGAAAAAGGCTCATGCGTAACATCAATTAATAAATCCATTCAAAACAGTATTGTATAATTAGAAGGCTTAATGTATCTTTGATCCATTAGATAAAATTTTGTTTGACAACTTGAAAAGGGTTTTAATTTTCAAATTGTCAAATTTTCAAATAAAACACGTGTCCTTACTTAAAAAATTAGCAGGAGAAACCGCTTTATATGGTCTTAGTAGCATCTTAGGACGCTTACTAACCTTTGTTTTCTTGACCCCTTTTCTGACACAAATCTTCAACGATGACCGTGCTCAAATGGGCATTCAAACCGATGTCTATGCTTGGGCAGCCTTCCTAATGATCGTCTTTACCTATCGAATGGAAACGGCATTTTTCCGTTTTGGTTCCAAAAAAGAAGACCGAGCCACCGCCTACAAAACGGCTACAACAATGGTGGTTGGAACGACCAGTCTTTTTGTGTTATTATTAATCGCCTTGTCAGGACCAATATCGGAGCAATTGGGCTATCCAGAACACAGCAACTATATTATCTGGTTTGCGTTTATCTTGGGCTTTGATGCTTTGGTCGCCATTCCATTTGCGATGCTTCGATTGGAAGGAAAAGCCTTAAAATTTGCAATCGTCAAGTTGACCAACTTATTTATCCATTTAGGATTTGTGTTTACCTTTTTATATATCCTACCTAATTATTACCCCCAATACTTTGACCCAACCATGGGGATTGGTTATGTGTTTATTGCCAATTTACTAGCCAGTGGAGCGACCTTCTTGTTGTTATTACCGACCTATTGGTACAAAACAGCATCGGAAGAAGTAGGCAAACCAGTTGTTTTTGATAAAGCATTATTACGAAAAATGCTACTGTATTCCATGCCTTTGGTTTTGGCAGGTTTTGCAGGAATTATCAACGAAGTATTAGATCGAATTTTGCTCAAAGCCTATTTATTGGGAAACAAAGAAGAAGTCTTAGGACAGTTGGGCGTTTATGGCGCTTGTTATAAGATTGCTATCTTTATGAACCTGTTTACGCAAGCTTTTAATTATGCGGCAGAACCTTTCTTTTTTCGTAATGCAGGTAAGAAATATTCCAAGACTTTGTACGCCAATATTGCCTTCTTATTTACCTTAATTGGAACCATTGGTTTTTTGGGCATTATGTTGTTTATGGACATTGTACAATTTTTTGTGGCTTCCAATTATCGAGAAGGCTTAATCATTGTTCCCATCTTATTATTAGCCAATCTATGTTTAGGTTTGTATTATAATTTGGCGATTTGGTTTAAGTTGAGCGATCAAACTAAATATGGCGGCTTGATTGCTGTCATTGGGGCAAGCATTACTATAGTAGGTAATATCGTTCTCATTCCTTTTATGATGCAACTGGGCTACCCAGGTTATTTAGGCTCTGCTTGGGCAACCTTACTTTGTTATGCCATCATGGTTTTAATCGCCTATTTCCTTGGACAAAAACACTACCCCATTCCATATCCAATCCTTCGAATGCTTTCTTATATGATAACCGTTGTTGTTATTTATTTGGTCTACACTTGGGGCATTCAACCTTATTTGACGCCCAATACGTTGCTTTCTTATTTGGTCAGTACCTTGTTGGTTTTGAGTTATTTGGTAGGGATTTATGTAGTAGATGGAAGCCGAATTAAAGCCATGCTACAACAAGTTCCTTCAGAGTAGTAAGGGATTGTTAAATCCTAAATTAAGCTTGCAGTTTATGTATATAATTTATATCTTTAAGCCTTCTAATCCAAAGATAAAAAATGCGTCAATTATTAGCCCTTTTATTCATAATCATTGTAGGTGTACAAACAGTACATCAAGGGCTGATTTATACCTATTATACCCTAAATAAAGCATACATTACGCAGCATTTTTGTAAAAACAAAGCCACTCCAGTATTAGAATGTAATGGAAAATGCCACCTTAAAGAGGTCTTATCTATTGCAAGCAAGGAAAAGAAAACCGAGCAAGCTCCCCTTTCAAATTTAGAAGAACTAAAAGCACCCATTCTCTTCTTTCAAGCCTTGAAAGAACCCAATACAATTGCCTATAAATTGGAACAGACTCCTCCTCAAAGTAGAGCTGTTTTTAGGTATTCCTTTCAGTATAGTTATCAAGCTATACAGCGCATCCTTCAACCACCACAAGTGTAGAATACGTGTCGTTTTTTATGATAATAAGATTCTTAAAACAGAATTATTGTCATTAATGATTAGCAACATTTATTCGCCAATTTCAATCTTGGTGAGCGCCTTTCTATGCAATGGTATAGACTGCGTCTTGCTGTGCATTTGGATAGGCAAAATTATCAAAAAATACACTTATGAAAACTATCTTAATACTATTAAGTATCGTAATGCTATTGGGAACCTCGGTTTCTGCTTGTGATATCTGTGGTTGTGGCGTAGGAGGATATTACAGTGGCATGTTGCCACAATACCATAAAAACTATATTGGTCTTCGCTGGCGTTTTAGTTCTTTTAGCTCTGATTTGGGGCATGAAGAAGAGGGAATCAATGCCTTTTCGAAAGAACGCTTTCAGTCTTTGGAATTAACGGGGCGTTTTTATCCACATAGACGGGTTCAAATTTTAGCCTTTGTTCCTTTGAGTTATAATGTTCGAGTGGCTCCAGAAGAAAGTAACGCATTGTTTGGCTTGGGCGATTTGTCAGTGATTGCTTTGTACAATATTTATAATACAAGTTTTATAGAAGAAAAAGACTTGAAACATAATTTGTTGGCAGGCGTAGGCGTGAAAGCACCGACAGGCAATTTCAAAAGAGAAGATGCCAAGGGCGAACAATTAACACCAAGTTTGCAGCTAGGGACTGGGTCGCTTGATTTTTTGACAACAGTTGTGTATACTATGCGCTACAAACGCTGGGGCGTGAATGCCAATGCTACCTATAAAATTAATCTACCAAATTCAGATACGTATAAATTTGGCAATCAATTGATGGTAGCAACAACGGCTTTTTTCTTGCACAAAATCAAAGACAAAGAATGGGGAATTATGCCCAAACTAGGGCTTGCTTTTGAACACGCCAATTACAACCTTAAAAATGGCTATAAGCGAGTCAATACAGGAGGAAATCAGTTGATTGCTAGCCTTGGATTAGAAGTTTATTATAAGAAATTTCAATTTGGTGCCAATTATCAACAACCCACTTGGCAGGATTTGTCCGATGGTTTGGTACAATCTGGACCTAGATTTTCAGCGAACGTCAACTATTTGTTTTAGACAGGCTCTTAGAGCGCGCTGAAGGTCAATTATTATGAAAACACAAATTAATTATTATAAAAATACAAGCATGAAAAATCTACTAATGTTATTCGCTCTAATCGTTTTGGGAGTATCCTTTAATTCTTGCGAAAAACAACTTGATGTTGAAGAAACGGTAACCGCTAAAATTAATAGCCCAACAGAAGGGGCTACGATGACTAATGGAACTAGTTTGAATGTAAATGTAACGTTTACGGATCCAACAGAGCTGCACAATTATTCTATTGTCGTCTTGGACGAAAATACGAATACCACCGTCTTAAATTTGACAGGACACACGCACAATACCTCTTATACTCTTGATAGTACCATTATCTTATCTGTAGCAACAAGTAGTGCTTTTAAAGTAACGGCTATTGGAACGAATCATTCTGGTGAAACGGCAACAGATGTCGTTAATCTTACCGTGAATCCATAAATTGAGTTTATTGTTATGACCATAAAAAAAGGGCTTTCTATTACAGAAAGCCCCTTTTGTGTTTTATGATAGGATAGTTGTGGTTAATTTTTAATGACAAACCGTTTGCATTGGCGAATGCCTTTAGGCGTTGTGAAAATGACAATATAAATACCAGATGCCAAGTCGTTATCCATGTAGAAATCCCCTTGAGGATCTAAATTAGAGCGTTGAATAAAGTAGGTTCCATTGATATTTGTAATGGTCATGTCTAATTGCTCTACCGTATAAAAATTGTAATAAATAGTAGGTGCAATTGCAAGCCTAGAATCAACATTAATTTGATTTTGTGGAGAAACTAAAGTATTTACACTAGTGGTTGCTACATTATAAAAAACGGTATGCTCATCTGTATTGTCACACAATGTTTCATTGTCTGCGCCACTATTTTCTTGGTTACCAACAAATTCCAAGTCAATTTCCTTTAACCAATTGGCGATATTAGCGACTAAATTTACCTTTATTCCAGATCCACTTCTACTTGTACTTGCCTGAATCGTCATATTACGCAACAATTGATCTCCAGTAGCACGAAAACTAAAGGGTTTGTCAGGCGTTTGATCGCCATCGGTATCAATCATGCCTTCAATCGTTAAGAAAATATAACTTTGTTCATTATCAGAATACATACTGTTGTCCCCCAAAGGATGTCCAACAGGATGATTGACTGGTCTAGAATTATTCAAGCTAGGATCAACTCCCAAATCAAAATTTAAGGCTTCTAACTGTTGTATTTCAGGATTTACGCTGCCCAAATTGTAGATACTTGTTTCTCCATCCATCAATATATGTTGTTTATTGACCAAAACAGATTGTCCTCCATCGTGTGTCAATTCAATATTAGATAGATAGTATTGAATTCTAGTAATTAGAATGACCCTGTTTTCATCGTCAACATAAGGTTGATTTGGCGTATAATTTGATTTTCCAAACTTGTGTTGAATGTTCAATTCTACGTCTGTTTGAGCATGTAAACTCCAACAGGAACAGAGTAAAAGTAGGAATAATAGTTTGTTAAGCATCGTGACTGAAATTTTGCAAGTTTTTTTGTACTATTCTAAATATACAAAAAATAATACGATGATGTGAAACTTTAACTTTTTTGTCAATAAGATAAATAAACTATCGATTCAAAATTGTACATTTCTAAATTTATCGACCTACAACGGTTTTTCCATTGATAACCACGCTATTTGAATTCGTAGCACCCACCCATTTATTATTATAACCTACATAAATAATTTCTAAATTTGGAATCTCCCACAAGCCATCTGGCTTTTTATGAATCTCATGCAAACCCCGAATGTACAGGTTTTTCAACTCCTTACAATGCGCTAATTGTGCGGGTACAGTAGTGAATTTATTGTATGAAATATCCAAATGTGTCAAGCCTTTTATGGCACCCAAATCATCTGGTAAATGCGTGAGTTCTAAACCTGATAAAGACAGATGCCCATCGTCTAATGTTTGTTCAAAATAAGTGGCTTTATCCTCTGTTGTTAAGTTAAACAAGGCAAATAAATGCCCATAACCTCCTTTCTTTAACAAGTAGAAGGCAATGTATTTTTTGTCCAAGCCTCCAATGTTGCAATAATATTCTAGGTTGCTAGATCGAACGGTTTCGGAAATAGAAGGACCAATTGGTTTGCGACTTTTTAGAGCAGTAGCGAAAGATAAAGGCGCATATTGCCCCACAATTTGATTGATGACCCGTTTTATTTTTTGAACCCTTGTTAATTTATAAATTAAGAATAGTTCCGTTAATAAATTGGAAGGAACACCACCACTTTTTAGCATTTCTAGCGCCAATAAAGTATTTTCTGTTTGGTCACTGTGTAATAATTGGCGAATGTTGTCAAGGTCTGTCACTTCCTTAGATGCCAGCAAATAAGGCTGTTCCAGTTGGTTGAGATGCTTTACCAAACTTTGTTCTGTGACCAGTGCAATACCATATTCTTCTACTTGGGCATAAATATCTCCAGGCATACTTCCAATAAGAACATGGGTCGTAGAAGAATTAATCTTTACGCCTGTCTGAATGGAATTTTGAGCTATTCTAGACTTCAATTCAGATACTTTTCCTTTGATTTTTCCTTTAATAACCAATCGATCCTTTGCCTTAGGAAAAGAAAAGGTGCTCAATTTATTAGCCTTGATTCTGAGATCAATTTCTTCTAGAGCTTGATTGATATATTCAGGGATGGCACAATTTAGCAAGGTCAACAATTGTTGGTTGGTCAAATCTTTGATCAAAAGACTACCTCTTATTATATCTAAAAAGAACAACTGCAACTCAAGGCTAAACTGATATGTTTTTATATGTTTTAGTAAGCGTTCAAATGGAAAAATATAAGCAGTTTTTGAATTGCTTTTTGCGGTGATTTTTAGAGTTTCAATGTGTTGCAATTGCAGCACTTCTTTGGGTAAACCTTTTAGGGCTTTAGCCGAAATTTGAAGTTCTTTTAATTGTGGTAATTCAACAATTATATTTGGAAAAGACTCAAAATCATTGAGTTCACAATGGAGCGTTTCTAATTGGGTTAAGTTTTTTAAATTTTCAGGTAATTCCTTCAATTTATTACCCGAAATATTCAACTCTTTCAAATTCTGTAAACAACCAATTTCTTTTGGAAGGATAGACAAATTTTGAAGAGAACAACTTAAATCTAAGAGCTTCAAAGCTTTCATTTGAGAGAGGTGTTCCCATTTCGTGGAAGCTAAAAAACGATTGTTGGACAAGACTAATGTTTCTAATTGCGTCATCTCCTTAAAAACTACAGGTATTTGTTTTAAGTTATTAAATCTTAAGGATACATGTCTAAGCTTAGGTAAGTCGGCAAGCTCTGAAGGATACTTTTTAATAGACTTATTTTTATAAATACTTAAAGACTCCAATTGTTGTAGCAGGTTAATTTCACTAGGTATTTCTTTTAATTTTTCCCAGTAATTAATAGATAAATCTTTAGTGCTTAGGTCACTATAAATTTTATTCTTTAGGCGTAGATATTGTTCGGTTTCGATACTCATGTTCGTGATTTTATTATGGGGGGTATTGATCAACAAAAAAAAGCGTGTATCAGACTATTTTGTAGAATCAATCTAGGTAATGATCTGCTGCATAAAGTGTCCAGGTTTAGGATAAATCTACTGTGTTGAGTGTGTTAGAGAACAGTTGGAATTATTTTAAACGAGAGTATGAATTTTACGCAAGATTATCTTGGATTAATTTAGAATGTTTGGTAATGCTTTTTGAAATACTTTGTGTTGTTATGTTATGTAGAGGACATGAATGTTTGGCTGAGCTAGTTTTTAATGTGTTTTAATAAAAATTGTTTAAGAATAGAATTCCTTCGTCTCAATTTTGTCGATAGAGTTACGTGTAAAAATGGGTGTTTTTTCTTTAATCACGGCACGCCAAAGGAGTACACAATAAAAGTTTTTTATTTAAAATAACTTCCTATAGATCATTACTCCGTTGAAAACCCGAAGGCTCAGCGTAGCTAAATCGTGTTAATTTGATTATCAGCAGGATGTGCTTTTGCTAGTTAAAATACTAAAAAGCTGATAATCAAGCTAATGCAAGGTGATTTTTTGTATTTTTTATAGAACCCGAAGGCTCACGAAGTAAAAACTAAAAAATCAACGGAGTCTTAATAGATTATAACGAATGGAATTATAAAAAAGTGAACTATTTATTTTTTATAACCAGTAAAAAAGAATCTATTAATTGACAGGTACTTTCTAAGTGGATAAAAAATTAATATTTCGATATATGAAGTAATTGTTACATAAAATTCATCTCGTGATAATGTCTAGTCTAATGAAAACTATTTTTAGTTTTATAAGTTTAGGATTTTTTGAAAAAAAAATGCAAACGCTAAAATAATCAACACAAAATAAGTAAATTTATTGCTTATATGGTACTAAAAATGTATCAAGAAAAGTTAAACCTATTGAGAGTTGCGTGTTTAGCAAATAAAAAAGCAAAAACCCAAATTATTTTGTGCATAAATTCATGTTCAAATGATAAGCCTCCCGCCTTTAAAAATCAACAATGTCTAATTTAGACTATGAAGCAATTATTGCTTTATTAAAAAGCGAAAATGAAACAAATCACGAACTTGGTTTCCAATTACTGGAAAGCTTAGGAGTCGTACCTAATTATGAATTAGCACAGTTGATTAGTGCACAGCCAGCCTATTTGTTACGGAGTTTAAAAAACAACTGGGCAGCCTTGTTGGAGCTGGTCAAAAAAATTGAATTTCGCTACCAACCCATTGCTACTTTACCTTCCAATTTGAAGCTCCTTAAAAATTTAGAAATTTTATCCATCAGTCATGGAACATTGTCTACCTTGCCAAAAGAAATTGGGCACTTGAGGAAATTAGAACGGCTGATTCTGAATTATAATACTTTAAATTACATTCCAGAAGAAGTTGGTAATTTAAAAAACATCATCGAATTATCTTTAGTGGGAAGTGGTTTGGATACCTTTCCTACCTGCATTTTAGACTTAGCTAATTTAGAAATTCTATCCTTGATTGACAATCAAATTTCAAACCTGCCAAAAGGCTTGGTTCATTTGGATAAATTGAAAAAATTAATTTTGAGAGGAAATGCCTTGAATGAAATACCAATGGAGTTGTGTATGTTAGAAAATTTAGAAATCTTGGATCTTTCCGAAAATAACATCACCCGTTTACCTGGCGCTTTGAGTGTCTTACAAAACCTGAAAATTCTATACCTAAGTAGAAATCCCTTAAATAAATCAGAACAAGAAAAAGTTCGAAATATTTTACCCAATACGGTAATTTATATCTAACTATCGACCATACATCAGACCATTTAAATTATGAGTTATTTATCAAGTCCAATTAAACGATTAAGATTACTAGCGCTTTTAGAAGGAAGCTCTTTACTTTTTCTTGTTTTTATAGCAGTTCCTCTAAAATATATATGGGAGATTCCAGAAGGTTCTAAATTGATTGGACCCATTCATGGCGCTTTATTTCTACTTTTTGTATTAAGTACAATCAATGTTGCCATACAACAAAAATGGAAATTTACAGCAGTAACATGGAAAGTGCTGATCGCTTGTATCATTCCATTTGGTACCTTTTATATAGATCATAAAATTTTGAAAGAGATTCAGGAGGAAGAAGACAAAAAATAGTGTTGCCTTTGACTATGAACTAGAAGTATGCTTTCAGAAACGTTTACGTCTCTGAAAGCATGTTTAGTAGTAAGTCCGCTTTGAAATCGTCACAGATTTTACTCGGTAAATGCTCCAAGTTGTTAAAGAACTAGGGGTTAAAAAGGATTGGAAAATGCTGGATTCTGGATAAAAGTAGAATCACTAAGCGTATGTAAAAAAGCCACAATTTGCTGTTGTTCCAAAGGCGTTAAATGAATACCACCTCGTTGAGCAGAACCCATTTTGGGGTCAATATTAGCCGAGAAATGAACCGAGTCGTTATAAAAAGCAAGCACTTCTTCCAAGCTCTCAAAACGCCCATCGTGCATATAGGGAGCCGTTAAGCCAACATTTCGAAGCGAAGGAATTTTAAATAATCCATTGTCTTTTGGATTTCCTGTTATGCCTCCCAATCCTTTATCTATATATTCTGTTGCTTCAAAAACAGCTTCCAAGCCATTGTTGCTAAATCGACGCAAGGTTCCCAAGGCATCGGCATCTGTAGAGTGGCAAGCCAAGCATTCTCCCTTGTTCGACTCATTGACCAAAATATATCCTGCCAATTCATCTTCTGTAAAAGAAGCCTTGCTTTGCAAAACTTGATCATATTTGGAGCCGTTAGAAATTAGGCTGCGCTCAAATTGTGCAATGGCTTTTGCAATATAAAGACTGTCAATAGAAACAGCAGTACCAAAAGCGGCTTGAAATAAAGGCGCATAAAAAGGGCTGTTTGAAATACGTCTAGTTGCGATCTCCCATGATAAATTCATTTCTTCATGTGCTCGAACAGGATGGAAAACCTGTGTTTCTATA
>CALDEP010000423.1 GCA_937942475.1 uncultured Aureispira sp. | reverse complement strand
CACGAACTCTAAGCAAAGCGCCCATGAGCAGAGCGAATGAGTAGCAGCGTAGCTAATATCATAACAAAAAAAAATCCCAAAACTTGCTTTAGCTTTGGGATTCTCATTAGGACATTATAAAAAGATAGGCATCATTCAGCCTGTTTATTTAAGACGAATCAAGACTACTTTTCCTCCAAATGTACGTTGCAATTCATACTTGTTATTTTGACGAATAGTCTTCAAAAAAGTTTGCGTTTCTGCCATATCCGCATTGTCAACATAAATCAAAGTATTTTTATGAAAGTTAGGCGCAAGCAGTTGGAATAAAGGAAGGTATAGATTTTTCCAACCGTCCAAGAACAACAAATCAATTGGAGCCTTGTGATTTTTTAAAGTCTCTAGGGCGTTGCCAATCCTAAGTTCAATAAGATCATTAACACCTGCTTTTTTGAAATTCTCAATGGCTTTATGCGCCTTAGATTCAATTAATTCTGTGGTAATAATATGACCTTTCGTCTCCAATACACCAAGTGCTAAGAATAAGGTAGAAATGCCAAATGAAGTCCCAAATTCAATGATATGCTTACAATTATGTTTCTTTATGAGTTGTTGTAAATCTGCTCCTTGTTCTTTGGTAATCGAAAGATAAACGTCCTTGAAATTGGAGGGCTGTATGGGTTTGAGCCCACTTTTTGCAAAGCCCTTGATGGCTTTAATTAGGTCGTACTTTGAATCTTTATATAAATAAGCTAAAGTGTCTTCTATTTGTTCTCTTGGATCTTTCTGTTTGTTAATCATATTGAATTTTATTAAAAAAGAGGTTCTTTTGCAAATCGTGTGGAGTTTAAAACATAGGCTATTTTTTAACAGCTATGAATTGGGATATAAGTTTTAAGTAGAAAGTCGTAAGTCGGTTATTATCAAAAGAAAACTTATGACTTTCTACTTAAAACTTACGACTTATACTGTCTAATAGAAAAGAGGTTTAAATATTACCACACGATTTGTCAAAGAACGAAAAAAGGAATACCAACAAAGTTGATACTCCTTTTGCTTTTTTTATTTAGTATAAATATGCTTTTTTTATGACAAGACAAATACAAGACTAAAACTTTCCATTTGTATTTTTCCATTCAGATTCCGCAGGAATAGGAGCAATAACATCCCAATGCTCTACGATTTGCCCATTTTCTAATCGAAACAAATCATAAAAAGCAGTAAGTTCACCTTTCCCAAATTTACCTTCACTCATCGCTAGAACAAAGTTTCCTTGTCCTAAAACCTGATGAAGTTTGGTATATTCCATCACCAATCCATTTTCAGCAAAGTATTTCATAGCCGCCCCAAAACCTTCCAAACCATCTGCAACAGCAGGGTTGTGTTGAACATAGTTCGTAGGATTAATATAAGTCGCTACTTTGTCCATTTCATGATTTAGTAAGACCTTTTCGATGAAATCCTTCACTGTATTTTTGTTGGCTTCCGTTTTATCTAAATCAGTAAGTTCAGTAGCCCCATCAAATTGAGTTCTTCCACTTGGATTTGGCTGTTGAACTTCTAATAAATTATCCCAGTGTTCTACGATTAGCCCGTCTTCAAAACGAAAGACATCAAAGCCTGCTTTAGGTCCAAAGAAATCATATTCTGTATGCGTAAATACATAATTGCCATCTTCAAAAGAACGAATCACATTCGCTTTGAATCCCTCTGGTGGCGCATGTTGCATAACGGCTCCAAAACCAGCCAATCCATCTCCAACCGCTAAATTATGTTGAATGTATTTAGCAGGATTAATGTAAGAAATTGGCGTTTTGTCACCAGTGTTAAAGCTATTTAATAAAGCAACAACTTTGTCTTTTTTTGATAATTCCATGGTATTGTTTTTTAATGAAGTAAGTGTTTTATTATCATTAATATTATCTGTACAACTGGTCAATAATACTCCAATGATACCCAATACGATTAATTTAAAATGCATGAATGTAGTATTTAAGTTTTGAAACAAAATTTGTGATTTATTTAGAACCAATCCGCTCCTGGATCACCCGCAAAAAATGCATTTGGAAGAGACAAGAAAAGTCCTCCATCCTTATGATTTGGGTACAAGATCTGTAACTCATCAACTACGTCTTGATTTGTCGTAGCAGCACTTCCGCTAGAGGTGTTTTGAGTCCCTTTGATCAATCCTTGAGCCGCTTTCAAATAAGCGACATTTTCATCAACAGCTACCGCTATATCCGAGCGAGAACCATTATGACCAAAGAACATGTGTTCATAATCTGAAAAATTAGTTTTTAGAACCGCTAAACCAGCCAACCAATTATCTATTTCATCTGCTCCTGCTTTAGGCGTGTATTCTCTCAAATAAATATGTGTTTTATTATAAAGAAGATCTCCCGGGAAAACTATTTTGTGCTCTTCATTGTACACATAACCATTTTCTCCAGTTTCAGCATTAGAAACTTTGTCAAAAGCAAATAACAAGCTTCCAATCGTTTGAGAACTGCTAACACCAATAACTGCCTTAGAGTACAAGCTCGTAAAGTCAGCGGTATTGTTAAGTTGACCCGCAACAAGGCTTTCAGCATAAAAGTCTAAATCAGAAAAACTTGCTGCACCGCCATAATGGTCTCCGTGATTGTGGGTGATAATAACTGCCCCAGCTTTGTTAATGGCATCTACATAGGCTTTTAATTCTGTAGCATAATTAGCAAGACCTAAATCTACCAATACGATATTATCCTCTGTCTCAACAATCGTTACAGAGTAGGGAGCGGTCCCAAAATCAATGGTGTGGTATCGAACCGTATTTTCTGTGATTACATGGACAGTACCCATTGTAATTAAGGAACTCGAAGGAGCGGTACCAAAGTCTACAACAGCAGGCCTTGTATTATCCTCATTACAAGAAGAAAACAAGGTGAGTGCAAAAATTACTAATAGACTAAAAGTTAATTTTGAATAGTTCATCATTTTTTGAAATGTTAGTTATTTAATACCACAAAAGTAGGGTACTATTGTTGTACTATCATTATAAAAATGAGGACAAAAATGGTGAAAGTGTAACCAGTATTTGAAACGAGGTTTTTATCCTTGTTGTCTAAATTTGAGGGGAGTGGTGTTGGTGTTTTTTTTGAAAAACTTAATCATATTGGCAGGTTCTTCGAATCCTGTTTTGTAACTAATTTCCTTCACAGATAGGGAGGTAGATGCTAAATAGCGTTTAATTTCTATCGTTACAAACGCATCAATAAATGCTTTCACGGTTTTGCCTGTCAACTTCTTAACCACATCATTTAGTAATTTGTACGAAATGAATAAATTAGCAGCATAAGTTCTTGAATTTCTAGTATTTACATGCTCTTTTTCAAGCAGGTTCTTAAAGGAGCTAAAGATTTCTAACCAGTGTATTTTAGCGCCATTGGTCGTCTGAATTTCTTTTGTTCGTTCGGCTTTGAGCAACAAGAGATGAAGTAGGGTGCGGAGTAATTCCGATTTAGCAAAGTCATTTGGAAAGGTATATTCATGATGCAGTTGATTGGCGACTCCAATAAAATTATCTTGCATCATTTCCGCCTGATGAACAGTCGGTTTTTCAATGTGATAATTGAACAAGCGATTCAATTTAAGCTGATCGGATGAAAAATAATGCTTCTCCATAAATAGGCTACTAAAAATGATACAAAAGCCTTCGGCTTCTTGTATTTGTCTAGTGAAATTATGGACTTGGTTTTTGGCAATAAAAATAGCACTCCCTTCTGTTAATTCATAAGATTTAAAATCGACGACATGGGAATAGGATTTTTGAGTGACAATCAAAATTAAATAGAACTCTATCTTGTGTGGTCTAAATGGATTGTGATCCGTTAAGTGGTTTAGCTTTTTAGAAATGTTGGAGAAACTAAGTACTTCAATATCAAGGCTTTGGGCTCTGTTGAAAAAAACTTTTGGGATTTCTTTTTCCATGTTCGTTTTGGTTGCTGCAAAGGTCTGGGCTATATGCTGTGGAAAAGGTAAGGAGAAATTTAAATCCCACGAAAGAAACGCTCTACAAAATCCAAAATCCGCTCCAAAACACGTGCTCCAGTTGTTCTTCTCTGCAATAATTTAGGACGAACTTCCATGGTTTTGATAACAGCATCCACCAAAGGAACCCGATGGGTAAACAAATAATTATCAACCAAAGCTTGTAATTTATTGGGTTGTAATCCTTCTGTTTGGCACAACTCTGCAAAAGCTTGGCGACGTTCTGTGTCCCAAAACTCCTCAAAAGCAGTTGGTATGTCGTTCGTATCGCTGATATTAGGCAAGTTTTCCAAGATGAATTTTTCGATCAATTCCTTCTTACTACGAAGCTGAATTTCACCCGTCAACAAATCAAGAATTGCTTTTTGTTTCTTCTTTTTATCTTTGTCTCTACTTCTATTTAGTTCTGCCAACAGGCGAAGAATATAAGCAACATTAACCTCGTCTCGATGGATCAATTCCAATTCAAAATCAACATCATCCAAAATGGAGACGGTTTCCTTTTGTCGTTTTGTTTTTTGATGGAGGTCTAAGTACTGGCTTTTGTAACCATCAAACTCTTTTTCGTCCATGTCCAAATCCTCAAAACTAAAGTCGGCTAAAACACTCATCGTATTTTTGACACGCATCAATTCTCGAAAAGCTTTAATGAAGGCCAATTCTTCGTCTTCACTGGGCAAATCGTGGACAGCATCCACTGTTGGAACAATATCTTTGAGCTGTTCCAAAGCTGCATTGAATTTCTCCACATAATTCTCATAAGGCTGCATGATAATAATATCCTTTGCGTTCTTATCTGAAAACAAAGCAATGGCCTCGTCTGTTGCCTTTTTTAGATTTCTGAAAACGACAATATTTCCCTGCGATTTTTTATCTCCAACCGTTCTATTGGTACGAGAATAAGCTTGTATTAAGCCATGATGCTTTAAGTTTTTGTCTACAAATAAGGTATTGAGTCTTGGACTATCAAAACCAGTTAAAAACATATTGACAACCAACAAAAGATCTATTTCCTTATTCTTAACCCGTAAAGAAATGTCTTTGTAGTAATTATAAAACAACTTACTGTCTTTGGTGTTGTAAGCTGTTCCAAATTCTTGGTTATAATCTTCTATAAATTCATCTAATTTCTCCCTACTGTGTGCCGTTTTGTACGCCCTGTCTTCTTCGGCTACTTCGCCATACATACGAATCCCATCGGCATCTTTGTCCTTTTCATTGGGAGCATAACTAAAAATAGTAGCGATCTTCAAGTCATGCTTTCCTGCTTCTTTTTTTGCTTTAAACAAATCGTAGTACTTAATCAAGGTCTCAATACTGGAGACACAAAACATGGCTGTAAATAGCTTGCTATAGGTTTTTCGATCGTGGTTGGCAATCATATAATCTACGATCTTTTCCAAGCGTTTGGGCGATTCTAAGAGTTCTTTGGTGTTAATTTCCTCTACTTCTATATCAATCTCATTTTTAGAGCCTTCCTTTTCTCGATATTTACCAACGTACTCAATGCTGAATTTTAGAACATTTTCATCTTTGATGGCATCTGTAATCACGTATTTATGCAGGCATTCCTCAAAAAGCTCTGAGGTCGTTCGTTTTCCCAAGGCATTCTTAATCGCATTCTTAACAAAAATAGGCGTTCCTGTAAAACCAAACAATTGGCTGTTCTCAAAGAAGCTTTTGATTCTTAAATGCGTTTGCCCAAATTGACTGCGATGGCATTCATCAAAAATAAAGACCAAACGTTTCGTTTTTAATTCGCCCATTTGGCTCAAATACCGCTGCTTTTCAATGGCATTATTCAGTTTTTGAATCGTGGTAACAATCAATTGGGTGTCGTCTGTCAATTGCTCGACCAACTTCTTGGTATTGTCTGTAGAGTTGACCGAGTCTTTAGAAAAATGGTCAAATTCTTTGATCGTTTGATAATCCAAATCTTTGCGATCCACAACAAAGACTACTTTGTGTACCTGTGGCAAACGAGTCAACAATTGACTGGTTTTAAAGGAGGTCAAGGTCTTGCCTGATCCTGTGGTATGCCAAATGTAACCGTCTTTTTTGGTCTCTTTCACCCGTTGTACAATCGCTTCTGTAGCGTAATATTGATAGGGACGCAAAACCATTAATAGTTTTAGTCCTTCGTTCAAAACAATGTATTGGGTGAGCATTTTGGACAGATGGGCTGGTGCCAAAAACACATTGGTAAAATCTTCTAAACGAGCAATTCTTTTATTGTCTGTATCGGTCCAATAAAAGGTTTGCTTATAGCTCTGCCCTTTGTTGTTGGCTAGGTATTTTGTATTAATACCATTACTAATAACAAAAATCTGTACGTACAAAAATAAGCCTTCAGATGCGCCATAGGAATGTCGTTGATAACGGTTGATTTGATTAAAGGCTTCTTTCATTTCTAAGCCTTTGCGCTTTAATTCTATCTGCACCAAGGGCAAACCATTGACCAAGAGGGTCACATCATAGCGGTTTTTATATTTTCCATCTATGCTTATTTGTTGGGTGACTTGAAATAAGTTTTTGCTCCAATCGTGTGCATCTATAAAACTCAAATACAAGGGCTCGCCATGGTCTCGAACAATGGTCACTCTATCTCTTAAAATCTTAGAACGTTTGAAGGTATTGCCTTTGTTTAGGTGATTCAAGACGCGTTTAAATTCGGCTGCTGACAACTGGACCTTATTAAAGGTCTCTAGCTGCTTTTTTAGATTTTTTAATAAGCTGGCTTCGTCTTGAATCGGGGCAATGTGGTATCCTATGTTGCCTAATTGGGCAACAAGCTGGTCTTCTAAGACTTGTTCGGGTTGATGTGCCATGGTTTAAGAGAATTTATCTTGTTCCCATTTCTGGGGGTTGTTGTCAATATAATTGCTGATGTTGTTGTAGGCGCGCTGGTCTCTGATGATGTGCTCGTAATAATTGCGTTGCCAAATGGATTTATTGAAATTGATTGTCTGAAGTGCTTGTGGATTAATCGGTACAGTCAGATCCGTCGAAATGAATTGCAGTGTCGGGGCGAATTGCAGTGTCGGGGCGAATTGCAATTC